>NZ_JAXMJI010000006.1:0-7710 GCF_034376665.1 Allopontixanthobacter sp.
CCCTTCACCAACAGCGGACGCCGCAGGGTTACCGCGGCATTGACGGCCACTTTCAAGTCCTCAGTGGCGATATAGGACTGGGTGCCGTCGAAACGGCCGATATCGGACTGGGCAGTAGTCTGTACGGTCATCGGTTTTCCCTTGAAACTTTCCGTGCGCGTTAAGTTACCCTGCGGTTTGGTGCAAGGGTGTCACTGCATGACACATCCATTGCCGAGACAAGCTGCGGGCAAATTGAAACTTTTGACGCCAGAAACCGAATAGCCAGTTACACCTGCACCCAAGGAGACTGCGAATGCCGACCGAGAGCCTGAAGATTACCACGACCCACGGGCATGAACTTTCGGGCTCGCTTGAATTGCCCACCGGGCTGGTGCGCGGGGCGGCATTATTTGCCCATTGCTTCACCTGTACCAAGCAATCGAAGGCGGCAACCGCAGTAACGCGTGCGTTGGCGCGGGAAGGAATTGCGTCGCTGCGGTTCGATTTCACCGGCCTCGGCGCCAGCCAGGGCGAATTCGGCCGAGCCGGATTTGCCAGCGATGTGGAGGATCTGATCGTCTCCGCACAATATCTCGTCGATCGGTTTGATTGTCCGATTTTGTTGGTTGGGCATAGCCTGGGCGGAGCAGCTGTGCTGGCTGCGTCGGCCGGGCTGGGGCGCGGCAACATAGCAGCGGTGGCAACGATAGGCGCGCCTTCCGACGTCCCGCACGTGCTGCACAATATCAAGGGTGACCTGGCGCAGATCGAGAAGGATGGCGAAGGTGAAGTTTCAATTGGCGGGCGCAAATTTCTGCTGGGGCGGGAATTCCTCGAACAAACCCGCGAGGTTGATCTGCTGGCGATGATGGCAAAATTGCGCGTTCCTTTGATGATCATGCATTCGCCAACTGACTTGATCGTGGGAATAGACCATGCCGGAAAACTGTTCGATGCGGCCAAACACCCCAAAAGCTTTGTCAGCCTTGCAGGCGCCGATCATTTGCTGCTGGACGAGAATGACGCGAATTTTGCCGCGCGGATGATCGCGGCGTGGGCGGCGCGATACATGCCGAACAAGGCGGCACCTGCCATGCCGGAAGAAGGCGTGATGGTGCATACCGGCAATGGAAAATTCGGTACCGAGGTGCATACGCCGCGCCATCGCTTCGTCGCCGACGAGCCCGCCAGCTATGGCGGCGACGACAGCGGGTCGACGCCTTACGACCTGTTATTGGCAGCGCTCGGCACCTGCACCGCCATGACAATGAAGATGTATGCCGATCGCAAACAATGGCCGTTCGAAGGAACGAGGGTGCATGTCACGCACCAGCGTAACCATGCGGAGGATTGCGATCATTGCGAGGATGACGGGGCGCAGGTTCAGGCGCTCTATCGCAGGATAGAATTGCTGGGCGATGCCTTGAGCGACGATCAGCGCCAGAAGATCGTCGCCATTGCAGACAAATGCCCGGTACACCGGACTTTGGAGGGGCATTTGCATATTCATACCGAGGCGGTGGGCACAAGCGGTCGGGCGATCGACCCGATTGCTGCAAAATGACCGGTGCCTCGACGGGCTTTTAATGCAAAGCCTGCCTAGGCGTCGATCATGTCCCGGTCGAGCTCGCCCGCCCGGTTCTGGATGAAATTGAACCGGTGTTCTGGGTTGCGGCCCATCAATTGGTCGACCAGTTCCTTCACCGCCGCGCGCTGTTCGAATTCGGGCGGGATGGTGATCCGGATCAGGTTGCGCGTAGCGGGGTCCATGGTGGTTTCGCGCAGCTGTTGGGGGTTCATTTCGCCGAGGCCCTTGAACCGGCCCACCTCGACCTTTTTCCCCTTGAAAACGGTGGCTTCCAGTTCTGCGCGGTGGAGGTCGTCGCGGGCGTAGCGGCTTTCCTTGCCAGCAGTCAGGCGGTAAAGCGGCGGCTGCGCCAGATAGAGATGCCCCTTGCGCACCAGATCGGGCATTTCCTGGAAAAAGAACGTCATCAGTAGTGTGGCGATATGCGCGCCGTCGACGTCGGCGTCGGTCATGATCACGATCCGGTCGTAACGCAGATTGTCCGCGTCGCAGTCCTTCCGGGTGCCGCAGCCCAGCGCCAGCGTCAGATCGGCGATTTCGCTGTTGGCGCGGATCTTGTCCATCGTGGCGCTGGCGACATTGAGGATCTTGCCGCGGATCGGCAGGATTGCCTGCGTCTTGCGGTTGCGCGCCTGCTTCGCGCTGCCGCCGGCGGAATCGCCTTCGACGATGAACAACTCGGTTTCACCCTTGCCGTCGCCCGAACAATCGGTCAGCTTGCCCGGCAGGCGCAGCTTCTTGGAGTTCGTCGCGGTCTTGCGTTTGATGTCGCGTTCCTGCTTGCGGCGCAGGCGCTCGTCCATCCGCTCCATCACTTCGCCAAGCAGCGCCTTGCCGCGCTCCATATTGTCGGACAGGAAATGGTCGAAATGGTCGCGCATGGCGTTTTCGACCAGGCGCGCCGCTTCGGGGCTGGTGAGCCGGTCCTTGGTCTGACTCTGGAACTGCGGATCGCGGATGAATACCGACAGCATCATCTCGCCGCCGGTCATGACGTCATCGGCGGTGATGTCCTTGGCCTTTTTCTGGCCGATCAATTCGCCGAATGCGCGCAGCCCTTTGGTCAGCGCCCCGCGCAGTCCCTGTTCGTGGGTGCCGCCATCGGGCGTGGGCACGGTATTGCAGTACCAGCTGAACGAACCGTCGGAATACAGCGGCCAGGCGATCGCCCATTCGGCGCGACCCATGATATCGCCCGCATCGTTGGCAGGAAATTCCTGGCTGCCGGTGAAGGGCTGCGCGGTGACGCATTCGCGGGTGCCGATCTGCTCCGCCAGATGATCGGACAGCCCCCCGGGAAATTTGAAGGTCGCTTCGGCCGGGACATCGTCGCCGACCAGAGAAGCGGCGCATTTCCAGCGGATTTCGACTCCGGCGAACAGATAGGCCTTGGACCGGGCGAGCTTGAACAACCGCTTGGGCGTGAACTGCCGGTCGCCGAAAATCTCGGTGTCGGGGGTGAAGCTGACTGTGGTGCCGCGGCGGTTCGGTGTCGGTCCCAGTTTCTCGATCGGGCCAAGCGTCAGACCGCGCGCGAAATTCTGCGCGTAAAGCTGCCGGTCACGCGCCACCTCCACCCGTGTGTCGGACGACAGCGCGTTGACCACGCTGACCCCGACACCGTGCAGGCCGCCGCTGGTAGCGTAGGCCTTGCCGGAGAATTTTCCGCCCGAATGCAGGGTCGACAGGATCACTTCCAGCGTCGATTTGCCCGGATATTTGGGATGTTCCTCGACCGGAATCCCGCGGCCGTTGTCCGACACACTGAGACGGTTGCCTTCCTCCAGCGAGACCTCGATGCGGGTGGCGTGGCCGGCGACCGCTTCGTCCATCGCGTTGTCGATGACTTCGGCGGCGAGGTGATGCAGCGCGCGCTCGTCCGTTCCGCCGATATACATCCCCGGGCGGCGGCGAACCGGCTCCAGCCCTTCCAGCACTTCGATTGATGATGCATTGTAATCGCCGCTGGACGCGGGTGTACCGTCAAAAAGATCGTCAGTCATGGGCGGGGCTATAAGCGCCGCCGCGCGCAACCGACAAGCAGCGCTGAAAGTTTATCGTCAGTCGCCGAAGGTGGCGGGCGCAGGCGATACCACGACAATATCGCCGTCACGCACCTCGCGCACTTCCATTGACCGTTCGATCACGCCGGACCGCTGGAACCGGAAGGGTCCGTCCAGGCCGATGAAACCGCCCGAATCCCGCAAGGCTGCGACGGGGAAACTGC
Organism: Allopontixanthobacter sp.; assembly: GCF_034376665.1. Taxonomy (NCBI): domain Bacteria; kingdom Pseudomonadati; phylum Pseudomonadota; class Alphaproteobacteria; order Sphingomonadales; family Erythrobacteraceae; genus Allopontixanthobacter; species Allopontixanthobacter sp. Next base: position 3,798 of record NZ_JAXMJI010000006.1, read on the forward strand.
GTCCGACCCGCCAGTCCTTGGCGATGTTGAGCGTCAGCAGCACGCTGTCATATCCCAAGGTCGCAATCCGGTAGGGCTGCGCGCCGAAGCGGGTTGAATAGCTATCCGCGAACCGTTTGAAACGGGCATCGGATACCGCCGAAAACAGCGACCCGCGCATCGCCGACGTGCGGGTCAGGCCCGCCTCTCCGCTCCACAATTCGGTACCGAGCAGCAGCGCCTCGCCCCGGCCACCGGGCTTGAGTTCGCCTGCCGCCAGAGCCGCCAGACGCGATCCGTCCGCGATCAGCACAGTGTCATAACCTCCGCGGGCCTTCAGCCGCTGGGCGGCGCTGACAATCGAGGTGTTGCCGCGGTTGTAGCGTTCGGTTGTGACAACCTTGCCGCCATTCGCCTGTACCGCGCTGTTCAACGCCTGTTCGGCGCGCTGGCCATATTCGCCGTCCGGGATGATGGCCGCGAAGTTCGAGCGCCCGTTCTGGCGCGCGTAATTGACCGAACGGGTGATCGACTGGCCGGGGATATGCCCCATGACAAAGGTGTCGGCAGAGGCGACGCTGACATCATTGGAGAAGGAGATCATCGGAACTTTTGCGGGCCTGGCTTCCGCCACAATCGCCGGCACATTGTCTGCCAGCAGGGGGCCGAGTATCAGCTTGTTGCCATCGGCGATTGCCCGCGCCGCAGCGTTTCTGGCCCCGGTCGCGGTGTCATACGTGGTGATCCGCAGGTTCGACGCATTGGTGTCCAGCAAGGCCATCGTGGCCGCGTTGGCGATGGCGGTGCCAACCGCGCCATTGTCACCGCTCATTGGCACTAGCAGCGCGATCCGGTGGCGGGTGTCGTCCGAAGGCAGGGCCGTCTCGCTCGGCATCGGCGTTGGAGTGGTGCCGGGCGAGGGGCCTGGCCGAGTGGTTTTGGGAACGATTTGGCACCCTGCCAGAACCACCGTTGCCACCGTGACGATCAGCGCGCGCCGATCCAGTTTCATGCGCTTCATGCTTGCCGCTCCGTACCTTGCTGGTCCATGAGTGCCCGCGTGAACCGCGAAACTCAATTCGAACCCTTATCAGCCGGGCTCTATATAGTCGCCACCCCGATTGGCAATCTTACCGATATAACAATGCGGGCAGTCGATGTTCTGGCGCGGTGCGACGGGATTGCCTGCGAAGATACGCGGGTTACGGGCAAATTGCTGAAGCATCTGGGGATCAGCAAACCTTTGTGGCGCTACAACGATCACAGCGAAGCCCGCGACCGTGCCCGGCTGGTGGAACGGATGCAATCGGAAGCGGTGGTGCTGGTCAGCGACGCCGGAACACCGCTTGTTTCGGACCCGGGCTTCCGGCTGGTGCGCGACGCGCGGGAAGCGGGAGTCGTGATAACCAGCCTGCCGGGTGCCTGCGCACTCATCACCGCGCTGACGCTGTCGGGCCTGCCCAACGACCGGTTTCTGTTCGCAGGCTTCCTGCCGGTCAAGGACAAGGCGCGGCGGGATATGCTGGCCGATGTGGCGGATGTTGCGGCCACGCTGGTCTTCTATGAAACCGGGCCGCGATTGGTAAAATCCCTGACCGCGATCGATGAAATCATGCCGGGCCGCGAGGTTTCCGTGGCGCGCGAGCTGACCAAGATGTTTGAGGAATGCCGGACTGCCTTACCGGCAGAGCTGTCGGCACATTACACGGCGAATTCGCCAAAGGGAGAGATTGTGCTGCTGGTCGCTCCGCCTGTGGAGGCAATTTTCGATATCGGCGATGCCGATGCCCTATTGGTGGACGCGCTGAATACCATGAAAGCCAGTCAAGCGGCGGCGCAGGTGGCGAAGGCGACCGGACTTGACCGCAAAATGCTGTATGCCCGCGCGATGGAACTGAGGGGGCAGTGAGGCGCCAACGGGCAGAAAGCGCCGGACGCGAAGGCGAACGGCAGGCCGCGCTTTACCTTCAGCTGAGGGGCTGGCGCATCCTGGAACGCCGCCGAAAGACCCCTCTCGGCGAAATCGATCTCATTGCAAAGCGTGGCCGCCTGATTGCGTTTGTGGAAGTCAAATGGCGCAGGACCGCCGCTGAACTGGATATCGCCATCGATGAATACCGCTTGCGGCGCGTGGCGGCGGCGGTCGAGGCGGTGGCTCATGAATATGCGACCAATGGTGAGGATATCAGGATCGACGTGCTGCTCCTTGCGCCGCGCTGCTTACCGCGCCACATCGTGAACGCCTGGCAGCCATGAGGGTGACGCCCGTCGCTCGACTCAGTTTGCCATGAACGGCTAGCCAGTCTGTAAATTTCCGTTGGTGTCGGGCGTAGCCTGGACACATGAAAATCGAAGGTAAGTTGAAATGTCCCTGCGCGTCGCGGTCCAGATGGATCCCATCGAAACGATCAAAATCGCTGGGGATTCCAGCTTTGCCCTGATGATGGCCGCACAGGCGAGGGGCTACAGCGTCTGGCATTACGACGTGCGCACCCTTGCGTGGGAAAATTCGAAAATCACCGCATGGGCTGCGCCGATCACGGTCCGCAACGTGCCAGGCGATCACTTTACCAAGGGCGACTTGCGCAAGATCGATCTCGCCACCGATGTTGACGTCATCCTGATGCGGCAGGATCCGCCGTTCGACCTGGGATACATCACCGCCACTCTGATTCTCGAGCGGCTCGAAGGGCAGACGCTGGTGGTCAACGATCCAGCCAGCGTCCGCAACGCGCCGGAGAAGATGTTCGTGCTGGATTACGCGCGTTTCATGCCGCCGACGCTGATCGCGCGCAGGCTGGAGGATGTTCAGGCATTCCAGCAGGAACACGGCGCGGTGGTGGTCAAGCCGCTGCACGGCAATGGCGGCAAGGCAATATTCAAGATCGATGCTGACGGCACCAACCTGCCGGCCTTGTTCGAAGTGTTCAACCAGACCTGGCCCGAACCGCACATGGTCCAGCCGTTCATTCCCGAGGTCGCGTTGGGCGACAAGCGGATCGTCCTGATCGACGGCGAATTTACCGGCGCAATCAACCGCAAGCCTGGCGAGGGCGAGTTCCGGTCGAATCTGGCGCAGGGCGGCTATGCGGAGAAGGCAGAACTGACGCCGCGGGAAGAAGAAATCTGCGCAGCAATGGGTCCGGAACTGAAGAAGCGCGGGCTGGTTTTCGTCGGCATCGACGTGATCGGCGGAAAATGGCTTACGGAAATCAATGTGACGTCGCCGACAGGTATCGTCGTCATCGACAAATTCAACGGCACCGACACTCCGGGTCTGATCTGGAACGCGATCGAGCGGCGGCTGGCGGCGGCGGGATGATACTTACCCGCGAAGACCTTCGATGATTTCCTTCATTATCCGAGCTATCGAACAGGCGGGCTACCTCGGTATCCTGGCGCTGATGGCACTGGAGAATATCTTTCCGCCCATGCCGTCCGAAGTGATCATGGGGATCGGCGGTCTGCTGGTGTCGCAAGGCAGGATGGAGTTCTGGCCGCTGCTTATCGCCGGGACCATTGGCTCGACGCTGGGCAACTATGCCTGGTACTGGGCCGGAGATACCTGGGGATATGAACGGCTGCGCCCGTTCGTCGATCGCCGGGGACGGTGGCTGACACTGGACTGGGACGATGTGGAGCGCGCCACTACATTCTTTCTGCGACGGGGCCAGTGGACGGTGTTCTTCGCGCGGTTCCTGCCGATCTTCCGGACGATGATTTCCCTGCCCGCAGGCCTCGCGCATATGAGCAAGGGCCGGTTTCTACTGTACACCTTTACCGGTGCTGCGATCTGGAACGGGTTCCTGATCAAGGCCGGTTCAATGCTCGCTGGGGCGGAAAGCCTGCTTGGCTGGATAGTCGGCGGACTGATCGGCCTGACGCTCGCAGGGTGTGTCTGGCGCGTCGTCCGGTGGAAGCCGCGTTCGGAGCG
>NZ_JAXMJI010000007.1:0-14517 GCF_034376665.1 Allopontixanthobacter sp.
ACGACCAGGCCGAAACGCTGCTGATGCGGCTCAACCGCGGCAGCGGGGTTGCCGGTCTCGCCGGAGTGCGCGCGCGGGGGCTGGTGCAGGATAGTCAGCTTGCCCTGCTGCGTCCCCTGCTTGGCTGGCACCGCGCGGAACTTGCTCAGGTAGTGGAAGGCGCGGGCGTTCCGGCAGCGGAGGATCCTTCCAACGCCGACGAACGGTTCGACCGTGTTCGAATGCGGCGGGCACTGGCCGACGCCGGTTGGATCGACCCGCTGGCCCTGGCCGCCGCGGCGGGCCATCTGGCCGACGCCGATGCCGCGCTTGAATGGGCCGCGGACCGCGAATGGCAGGAAGCGGTAACGGCGGAAGGTCGCGGGTTTCGGTATATTCCGGGGGCACCGCGCGCAATCCGGATCAGGATAGTGGTCCGCATCATCTCCCGACTTGGCGAGACGCCGCGCGGCAGTGCTGCGGCCAGGCTTACCGACTTGCTGGAAGCAGGGGAGGCCGGATCGCTCGGCGGTGTCCTGGCGAAGGCGAAGAATGGCGGCTGGCTGTTCGTTCCGGAGCCCAGGACCCGCAAGAACTAGAGGATCGGGTCACCCATTCCGATGCGCTTTCCGCGCGTGATCACGACTTTGTCCCCCTTGGCCGCAACCTTGTACAATTTGTCCATGAAACCGTCCGGCGCCGCCACGCAGCCGTGGCTCGCATACCCGTTTTCGACCGTAGAGCCGCCATGTATCGCGACCCCGTCCCAGGTCAGGCGCAGCGTCCAGGGCATCGGGGCGTTGTTGTACTTCTCCGAAACATTATGCCGTTCCCTGGTCAGGATTGGGAAAATGCCGAGCGGCGTCGGGTGCTCGTCGGTGCCCAGCAGCACCGCCGCCGCGCCGATTTCATATCCGCCCCGAAACACCGAGATTACGCGCGCTTCGAGATCGACGGTGATGATCAATGGCCCCTCAGGCACCCCGGCATCGTCCCAGTGCCATTCGCCGTATTTGATCGGTTCGGTGATCGGGAGGATCCGCTTGATCACCATCGGTTCTGGCTTTGCAGCAAGTTCGGCTGCGGCAATGGGCTGGACGAGCGGTTCGGAAATCCTTTCCAGCGCGGGAGGCAGGGGCGCTGCGGATTGCTGTGCGACATTCCCGGTGCTGCCGGACATAGCGTCGCCCGCTAGCGTAGCACCGCCGATCGCCAGCACCACCGCAGCGGTCGCGCCGCCAAACCACTTCATCATCGGGTCCATGCGCCGATAATGCCGCCAAACCGCCCGATTTGCCAGAGCCGGCGATCACGCGTCCCATGGCGAGACGCCGGACCGGCGGAAATTAAAGCCTCGCTGCCGCGGACTACCCGTGCGCGCCGAATACGTTGGCGATGGCGGTGCCGATCTGCAGCGTCAGACCATAGGCCCGTTCCAGCGGGTCGATATAGTCGCGCTGGATTGCGGAATAACCCGCTCCGTCTCCATCGGGATAATCGCTCGGTTCCTCGATGTCGAAATCCGCCAATTGCGGGAAGCTGGTCGGATAGGCGCGGCGCAGTTGCTCCAGCGCATCGTCGATCCGCAGGGTAAAGACCATTTCCAGCACGTCGTCGCGGCTGATGTCGTTGGCCCGGCTGAACGCGGGGATCGATACGGCCTTGAGGAACATGTGTTGGAGCAGCGCCAGTCGCAGTGCCTGAAGCACGCCGATCGTGCGGCGGGTGTGTTCCCGGTCGGGCAAGGGTGCCTCGTCCGGGATCAGGTCGAGCAGGCGGTGCAGCTTCAGCGCATCCACCCGCAGCCGACTGGCCAGGCGGCGGAACACGCCGGTGCGGTCATCCTTGGTGAGATATTCCGCCAGCGCCTCGCACGCATCGGACAAATGGCTTTCGGTGCCGCGATAAGGCCGACTGGCCCAATAGGCAGAATTGAACAATTCGCCGAACGCCGCGACCGTCTTGATGCTGGCGAGCGCATTTGCGGCGCGCAGTAGCCGGACCAGCTGGCGGCCGCGTTCGCTTTCCTGCAGTAGCGCGGCAATGTCTTCGTAATTGCCGTCGGCGGCGCTGCCGACACCCGCAATGACATTCACCGGATAACCCAGTTGCTGCAGGATCGCGTTATGCGGGATGGCGCGGATCTGGCGCAGGTTCATATCCCGGTCGGCGGACAGATCCGATTGGCGGCGCGACTTGCGGCTGCCGGTTTCGTTCAGCAGGCCCAGCCCGAAGGCGGTAATCGCGCGGGCATAGGTCGAGCTTTCCAGATGATCCCGCTGGTGCGCCCGGATCGCCCGATAGAAATCGAGGCTGAGGTCGGTCCGCCGGTAGAACGGATCGGTCGGCGCATCGGGGTCGGTATCGGAGGGCCGGTTTTCGGCAATCCGGGTGAGTGTTGCTAGCGCCAGTTCGGGCGTGGCGAAGAACATATAGCCGTCGCCGCCCTGGAAGCTCACTTCCGGTTCCAGCCGGATGCCCGCCCGAATGAAGCGGCGGCGGGTCCACGCGCTGAGCGGCCAATCCAGCCGGTCCGCGAAACTTTCGGGATGTGCACCGCGGCCCATGCTTTCACCATGCGTGTTGAAAATCAGCGCGGCGACATCGGTGAGCCCGTTGCTTCGCATCGCGTCCGCCAGCCGGCCCTGCAGCCGCTCTATCGCCAGGCTGGCGGGTATCTGCCCGACAAAGCGGCCGGCGTCGGAAAAGCCCGTCTGGATCGCCACCCGGCCGCGGACCCGGGCGTAATCCTGGTAGATCGGTTCGGCCAGTAGCGCGTCGAGGAAGCGCCCGCCATGTTCCAGCGCGCTTTCGGTTTCGAACAGCGGCGACACATCGACCTTGTCCTCGATTCCGAACAGACGGCTGAAATAGAGCGCGGCGAGGATCGTGCTGGGCTGTTCGCATTCGGCAATCAGCATCCTGATCGGCGCGTCGCTGTCCACATGGTGCAGGATCTGCGCCATTGCCAGGAACTGGCGGATCGCGGTGCTGCTTTCGATCGCCAGCGCGGCGAAGTTCGAACGTAGGGGCTTCACGCTGGCCAGCAATTCGCGCAAGGTCGCCATTGCGCCCTTGCTGCCGAGGTCAAGCGTGTTGTCGGGGTCGATCAACCGCCGGATGGCGTTGTGGAGCTGGCTCGAGTTGACCCGGAAATGGATCCAGCTCATGCCCAGCCCGTCGGCGCGCATCGCGGCCGCCAGTGTCTTGAGGTGCTGCGCGCGGCCCGGCTCGGCGCTGCGGGCTTCATCTTCCAGTTCCGCGATCAGCGGGGCCAGTGACAGCAGCTTCGCCGGATCGTCCCGCGTCAGCCGGTTGGCGGCCCCAGACAGCCGGGCCGGATCGGACAGGTCGGCGCGGAAATCTTCGGTGCGCTGGCGTGTGTATTCTGCGGCGGCCCGCAATTTCGCAAACAGCGGATGTTCGCTGTCGAACCCGGCGAGGGATGCAGCATAGCGGTCCAGCCGCTGCGCCTTTTCCGAAAGACGGAAGCCGATAGAATCGAACCAGTCGATGTCCGTCCGCCCGTCCATGTCGTAGCCCACCCAGCTGGCGAAGCGGACCGGTAGTGGGGTCAGTTCGAGCCATCGGTCGGGCCATTTGGCGCGGGCCTGGGCCAGCGTCTGGCTCACAATAGTATCGCGGGCGTCCTGTGCATGGGAGATCGCATCCATCGCTCGCCCATGCTCGTAGGTAAGAGTGATCTCGGGGCGTTCGCCGGACACGGTGCAGACCGAATCGGAGATGTCCTCGTCGCTGCTGGCGGCTGCGGCTATGGCGCCGGTCTGCGCAGGGGAAAGCAGGAATGTGGGGTGGGCGGTGAATACCGCGTGCATGGCCGGTTGTTCCCACCGCGCCCGGAAACCCTCGAAACCGGCCTCGCCGTCCCGCGATGTCAGCGCCGCAAGATTGGCGTCGCGCGAAACGGGCGCGACCAACCGCCGCAGGCGTTTGGCACGGCTCTGCAAGGCGTCGCAGTCAAGTTCGCTCACCAAATTCTGCACATGGTCAAGCGTCAGTTCGCCATTTTCCAACTTGCGGGACAAATCGAGCGAGAGCTGGAACACCGGGTTGAATAGCGGCGTTTCACGTGTTCGGGCGTGCATCTGTTGCAGGCGTTCCGTCAGCCCGGCGACAGTGTTCTCGAACACAATCATGTAGCAGCCGTTCCCGGCCCCGCGCTGCCCATCCCGGCGGCCTGGCGGGCCACGGCTTCGATCCTGGGAACGTCGGGATTTCCCGGAGGGGCAACCCAGCTGCCGCCGACGCACAGCACTGGATCGAAAGCGAGCCATTGGGGCGCGTTGGCCAGGCTGATCCCGCCAGTCGGGCAGAACTTGCACTGGCCGAACGGTGCCGCAAGAGCCTTCAGTGCAGGCAAGCCGCCTGCAGCCATGGCCGGGAAGAACTTGAAATGCGTGAGGCCGAGGTCCAGCCCCATCATGATGTCCCCGGCGTTGGCAATGCCCGGCAGGAATGGCACATCGCGGTCGATCGCCGCCTTGGCGAGCAGTGGCGTGAGGCCGGGCGAGACGATGAATTCGCTGCCGGCCTCCAGGGCTGCATCCAGATCCTTCGGGTTGATGACGGTGCCCGCGCCGACGATGGCGCCTTCGACCTGCTTCATGGCGCGGATGGCGTCGAGCGCCTGCGGTGTGCGCAAGGTGACTTCGAGCACATTCAGGCCGCCGGCCACCAACGCCTGCGCCAGCGGCACTGCGTGGTCGAGGTCGTCGATCACGATCACCGGGATGACCGGTGCGGACCGCATGATGGTTTCGATAGGTTTCACGTTGGATTTCCCTTGGTCTTCTGCGCGGTTCCGGCTTCCATGGCGAAGGCTGCCGCAGCGCCGAACAGGCCGGGTTGCGGATGCACTATCAGCTTGACCGGGATGCCGGCCATCATGGTTTCGAAGCGGCCCTTGGCACGAAAGCGTTCGGCAAAACCCGATGCGAGCAGCGCATCACGGATGCGGTATCCAAGCCCGCCCGCGATCACCACGCCCTTGGCTCCGTGGGCCAGCGCCATATCGCCCGCGACGCTGCCGAGCGACATGCAGAACCGGTCGACGGCGGCGGCGGCCAGGCTGTCGCTGCCGTCCTGCCCGCGGGTCCAGATGGCGATATCGTCCTCCTCCGTCACCGCCTTGCCCTCCATCGCTGCCAGCGTCTGGTAAATGTCCGAAATAGCCGGACCCGCAACCACGCGTTCCACCGACACCCGGTTGTGGCGCTTGCGCAGGCGGGCGAGGATCGCGTCCTCGATCGAATCGAGCGGGGCGAAGTCGATATGCCCGCCCTCGGTCGCCGAAACCCGGTATTCGCCGGTCGGCTCGCGGTAGAGATGGGCCACGCCCAGGCCGGTCCCGGGTCCGAGGACGGTGAGGCGGCCCGTTCGCGGCAGCGGACCTTCGGGTCCGGTCAGATGGATGAACTGGTCGTCGGTCGCGCGCGCGACGGCGTGGGCAACCGCCTCGAAATCGTTGACGATGACGAATTGGTCGACGCCGAGTTTTTCCTTCACCAGCGCCGGGCGGATGATCCACGGATTGTTGGTGAACCGGATCAAATCGCCGCCGACCGGACCGGCAATCGCCATCGCGACTGCGCGGGGCAGGGTGCCGCCACAGCGCTTGCGGAAATCCTCCCACGCGGTCTGGAAACTGGCATGGTCCTCGGTGTGGAGCGTCTCCGGCTCTCCCAGCGTGATCGTGCCATCGTCCGCGACAGTGGCAATGGCAAAGCGCGCGTGTGTGCCGCCAATATCGACAGTGACGAGATCGTAGCTCATAGTCCTGCCGCCGCTAGCATTGCCGAGCCGCCCTTTTCCGCTTCATCGGCGGCGTGGCGGAACATGGCGAACAATTCGCGGCCCGTGCCGCTGGCGGGCGGCGGAGGATCGGCGGGCTCCCGCACCGACAGGTCGGCAGTGGTCGACAGTGTGCCGGTTACGGCGCACAGGCGAACCACATCGCCATCCTGCAGCAGAGACAGCGGGCCGCCGCCAAGCGCCTCGGGCGAACAATGGATCGCGGCGGGCACCTTGCCGCTGGCTCCGGACATCCGCCCGTCAGTAACCAGTGCGACCTTGTAACCCCGGTCCTGCAAGACGCCGAGCGGCGGGGTCAGCGCGTGCAATTCCGGCATTCCGTTGGCGCGCGGTCCCTGAAACCGGACGACGACCACCACGTCGCGGTCGAGTTCTCCCTTGGCGAAGGCTTCCGCCACTGCGTGCTGGGTATGGAACACCCGGCACGGCGCCTCGATGGTATAGCGTTCGGGGTCGACGGCACTGGTCTTGAAGGTGGCACGCCCGAGATTGCCGGTCACAAGCCGCATCCCGCCATCGGGCAGGAACGGGTCCGTCACTGGGCGCAGCATCGTCTCGTCGCCGCTCGCTCCCACGGGGCGCCAGGCAAGCTTCAAAGCGTCACTGCTTCCCCGCGCAGGCGGGGACCCAGATGATCCAGGTGCAGTATCAGAGACCCCTGGGCCCCCGCCTTCGCGGAGGAGCGGGTCTGAAGTGCTGACGGCCGCCAGACAGGGTTCCTCCGCATAAGCTCCCAAATCCGCTCCGCCGACGGTCAGGATGTCGCGGTGCGCGAGGCCTGCGCCGAGCAACTGGCCGATTACATAGCCCATTCCCCCGGCATCGTGGAAATGGTTCACATCGCCCGATCCGTTGGGATAGACGCGCGCCAGCAGCGGCACGGCGGAGGATAATTCGTCGAGGTCGGTCCAGTCGATGATGACGCCCGCAGCCCGGGCCATTGCCGGAATATGGATCGCGTGATTAGTCGATCCGCCCGTGGCGAGCAGGCCCACCGCAGCGTTCACGATCGCCTTTTCGTCGATGCAGCGGCCCAGCGGCCGGTAATCGTTCCCGTCCTTGCCGATAGCCGCCACCCGGTGCACGGCAGCCCGGTCCAGCGCCTGCCGCAGCTTCGTGCCCGGCTGGATGAACGCCGCGCCGGGAATGTGCAGGCCCATCATTTCCATCATCATCTGGTTGGAATTTGCGGTGCCGTAGAATGTGCAGGTGCCGGGTGAATGATAGCTGCCGCTTTCGCTTTCCAGCAGGTCCGCACGGGTCGCCTTGCCTTCGGCATAGAGCTGGCGGACGCGCTGCTTTTCCTTGTTGGCAATCCCGGTGGGCATCGGGCCGCTGGGGACGAAAATCGCCGGCAGATGGCCGAACCGCAGCGCACCGATCACCAGCCCGGGTACGATCTTGTCGCAAATCCCGAGCAACAGACTGCCGTCATACATCGCATGGCTGAGCGCGACCGCGGTGCTGAGCGCGATCACGTCGCGGCTGAACAGCGATAGCTCCATCCCGTTCTGCCCCTGCGTTACCCCGTCGCACATGGCCGGGGTCCCGCCCGCGACCTGCGCCGTGGCACCCACTTCGCGGGCGTAAATCTTCAGCCGTTCGGGATAGCGGCCATAGGGCTGATGGGCGGAGAGCATATCGTTGTAGGCGGTGACGATGCCGATATTGACGCCGCGGCCGGTTTTCAGTTTTGCCTGATCTTCCTGCGCCCCGGCATAGGCATGGGCAAGGTTGGAGCAGGATACGGCGTTGCGGTCCGGCTGGTTGGCGGCCTCGTGTTCGATCAGTTCGAGATAGGCGCAGCGGCTGTCTTTCGAGCGTTCGATGATCCGGTCGGTGACGCGGTCGAGCGTGGGGTGCAGGGACGTCATAATGTCCCCTCCTCTTCAGAGGAGGGGTTTGGGGGTGGTATCGGCGCGCCAGCGCCGTTTGCGGAAGGGCACCACCCCGCTGCGACTAGGCCCGGCTGCGCCGAACCAAGTCTCGCTGCCCCTCCTCTGAAGAGGAGGGGAGGAAAAGAGGAGAGATCACTCATGCCAGGTAACTCCGTCGCGTTCTGCCAGCGCGATGGCGGCGCTGGGGCCCCAGCTGCCGGCAGTGTAGGTTTTCGGCTCCAGCCCCTGTTCGGCCCACAGGGCGCGGATCCCGTCGATCCATTCCCATTGCGCCTCCACTTCGTCGCGGCGGACGAACAGGGTCTGGTCGCCTTCGATCAGGTCGAGCAACAGCCGTTCGTAGGCGATCCGGTTGTGGGTTCCAGTAAAGGCGTCGGGCATGGCGATGTCCAGCGGCACGCTGCGCAAGCGGATGCCGTCGCGGTCCAAACCGGGCACCTTGGCCATCAGCGACAGGCTGATGTTTTCCTTGGGCTGGATGCCGATCACCAGCCGGTTGGGGATCATTTTGGCGCCGCCCCCCTTGCTCTTTGGCCCCGCAAAAATCGAATGGGGCACGCGGCGGAACTGGACAACAATTTCGGTTACCCGTTCGGGCAGGCGTTTGCCGGTGCGGAGGTAGAACGGCACACCTTTCCAGCGCCAGTTGTCGACATGGGCCTTGATCGCCACGAAGGTCTCAGTGTTCGAGGCCTTCTCAAGTTCCTCGTCATAGCCGGGAACCGCCTTGCCGGAGATTGCCCCTGCGCGGTATTGGCCGGTGACCGTTTCGCCGATCTCAACCTCGCGCAGCGAGCGCAGCACCTTGACCTTTTCGTCCCGCACGGAAGTTGCATCGAAACTGCCCGGCGGTTCCATCGCCACCAGCGCCAGCAATTGCAGCATATGGTTCTGGACCATGTCGCGGATCGCGCCCGCATCGTCGTAAAAGGCCACACGGCCTTCCAGCCCCACGGTTTCCGCTACGGTAATCTGGACATGATCGATATGCGCCGCGTTCCATAGCGGTTCGAACAGGATGTTGGCAAAACGCAGCGCCAGCAGGTTCTGGACGGTTTCCTTGCCCAGATAGTGATCGATCCGGTAAATCCTGCTCTCGCTGAAGGCGGAGGCAACCGCGTCGTTGATTTCGCGGGAGCTCGCCAGATCGGTGCCGAGCGGCTTTTCGAGGCCGATCCGGACATTGCCGGTGGCCAGTCCGGCGTGCTGCAATCCGGCGATCGTCGGTTCGAACAGGCTGGGCGCAGTCGACAGGAAAATGGCCAGGCCATGTTCCGGCTTGCCGACTTTGACGGCCAGATCGTCAAACCCGTCGAGCGTGGTGGCGTCGAGTTTCTGATAGCTCAGCCGGTTGAGGAAGCTCGCCATGGAACCGCGGCGGTCGGCAGGGAGGAATTTCTCCAGGGCGGCGCGGGCGAAATTGCGGAACTCTCCGTCACTGAATTCGGATCGGGCGGTGCCGATGATCCGCACATGGGGGCCGAGCAGCCCGTCCGCATCCAGCGCGCAAAGCGAAGGCAGCAACATACGCTGCGAAAGATCGCCCGTCGCGCCGAACAGGAGCAAGCGGTCTGCGGTGAAGTTCATGTGCTCAATATCCTTGCGGTAACCGGTCCATTACAGCCCAGGATAGGGGCTATGCGCAAGCGCCGACAATGTCACGGCCCACACTGCGCAAATACGAATGCACTGCGCGGGTTCCCCGCTCAGATTGTGGAAACCTGCACGTCCTTGTAAATCAGGTTCGCCATTCCGAACGTCGTCATGAAGCTGACGTCGGCGGCATCGCGGCCCACCCCGATCTTCACCGTCTCGGCTGCGTCTGCCATGCCGGTTGCGTCCACCAATTGCCAGGTGCCGCCGGGACCATCCGGGTCCGCCAGGAAAACCTCGGCGACCGCGTGGAAATCGGGTGGTTCCACTCCGGGCGCGTAAACGCTGCAGTAGCGCGCCGGAACGCCTGCCGCGCGCGCGAGCGTCACCATCACATGCGCATAATCGCGGCACACGCCGCGCCGTTCGATAAAGGTGTCGAGCGCGGTAGTCTCGCCGTTCGAACTGCCTGGCGTGTAGACGAAATGGCCCTGGATCCAGTCGCGCATGGCGGCAATCTGTGCACCGCCCCGAAGCCCCTCGAATTCGGAATCTACGAAGGACCGGAACTTGTCGGCCAGGCAGTAGCGCGAATCGAGCAGATACTGGATTGCCTCGCCGGGCAGTTCGTGCGGCCTCAATGCCTTCAGGCTGGATATGTCCGGCAGTTTGCGATTGACCCTAACCACCGCGTCGTAATCGATCGCCTGCTTGCCTTCGATCCGCAGCATCAGCCGTTCGCCGATTGAATCCTGCGCGGCCACGCGTGCGCAATGCACAGCCCGGCCCATCGCGGTCTGCGCCGAAAGGATGTGCTGTTCCGGGATCGCCGCCGCTTCGAACTGCAGCATGGTGTCGGTCGGCTCGGCCAGTTCGAACAGCAGGCGCACGGAAATCTTGACGGTCATGGCAGATGAATGCTCCGCGGGCCGGATTGGTGCCAAGGTTTCCCGGATCAAACGATCACCCCGAACAGATCATGCGCGTCGGCATCCTCGACCTCCGCCATGACGAAATCGCCGGGTGCCAGCGATTGCGGTACATTCCGGAGATAGACATTGCCGTCGATTTCGGGCGCGTCGGCCTGGCTGCGGCCGGTTGCGCCGACGTCGCCATCCTCGTCCGGCTCGCCAACCTCGTCGATGATGACCGGCAGCGTGCGGCCGACCTTGGCTTCCAGCTTGGCCGCACTGATCCGCGCGGTGACTTCCATCAACCGGGCGTAGCGTTCTTCCTTCACCTCTTCCGGCACATGGTCGGGCAGGGCGTTGGCCTGCGCGCCGGCCACGGGTTCGAACCGGAATGCGCCCACGCGGTCCAGCTGCGCTTCCTCCAGCCATTCCACCAGATAATCGAAATCGGCCTCGGTCTCGCCGGGGAAACCCACCACGAAGCTGGAACGCACCGCGATATCGGGACAGATTTCGCGCCAGCTTTTCAGCCGTTCGAGAACTTTCGCCTCGTTCGCCGGGCGCTTCATGCGTTTGAGGACGGACGGCGAGGCGTGCTGGAACGGAATGTCGAGATAGGGGGTCAGCAGCCCCTCGGCCATCAGCGGGATGACCGCGTCGACGTGCGGATAGGGATAGACGTAATGCAGCCGGGTCCACGGGGCCAGCCCGTCCGGCGTGCGCAATTGGCCGAGCTCGCGGGCGAGATCGGTCATGTGGGCGCGGACTTCGCGGCCTTTCCAGGTCCGGACATCGTGCCGCGTGTCGACCCCGTAAGCACTGGTGTCCTGCGAAATGACCAGCAATTCCCTGGTGCCTGCGGCGACCAGCTTCTCTGCTTCGCGCAGCACGGCATCGATCCGGCGGCTGGCCAGTTTTCCGCGCAGGTCGGGGATGATGCAGAACGAACAGCTGTGGTTGCAGCCTTCGGAAATCTTGAGATAGCTGTAATGACGCGGAGTCAGTTTGATATCCGGCTGGGGGATCAGGTCGACATAGGGCCCCTGACCCGGAGGCGCGGCTTCGTGCACCGCGGCCACCACATCTTCATATTGGTGCGCGCCGGTGATCGCCAGGACCTGGGGATGCGCGGCGCGGATCGCGTCCGCCTCGTCGCCCATGCACCCGGTCACGATCACCCGGCCGTTTTCGGCGATTGCCTCCCCGATGGCGGCCAGGCTTTCTTCCTTGGCGCTGTCGAGAAAGCCGCAGGTGTTGACCAGCACCACGTCGGCGCCGGCATAGTCGGGGGACATGGCATATCCATCGGCGCGCAGCCGGGTGAGGATCCGTTCGGAATCGACCAGCGCCTTGGGACAGCCGAGGCTGACCATGCCGACCTTCTTCTGGTCTGAAATTGTGGTTGCGGTATTCATGATTGCCGCGCCCTCTACACCTGAAGTGCGCGATGCGCTATAGCGGCAATCGGGGGACGGAGATGGAGGGCAATCCGATGGGTGATATTGATCTGCTGGCGGTCATTTTGGGCGCGCTGGCGTTTTTCGTAGTTGGGATGGTGTGGTACGGGGCGCTGTTCGGAAAGGTCTGGCAGCGCGAAGCCGGACTGACCGAAGAACAGATGGCCGGCGGCAATATGGCGGTGATTTTCGGCCTGTGTTTCCTGTTCGAATTGTTGATTGCGCTGACACTCGGCCACCAGTTCGCCCGCAGCGAGCCCAGTACGCAGGCAATCATGATGATATCGGTCGGCTATGCAATCGGGCTGATGATCCCGGCGATCGGAATCAACTATCTGTTCCAGCGCCGGTCGGGCACATTGTTTGCGATCGATGCCGGACATTTTCTGGTGGGAATGGCGGCGATGGGCGCGGTTTTCGTCTGGTTGCGGTAAGGCAGGTGAATACGGGCGGAATTAGCCGCTTTCCCCGTTGCCGTTTTCCGTCGGGATGATTTCGACGACGATATCTCCTGGCTGGAGGCTTTGGCAGGCATCTTCCCAGAACCCCAGCGCCTCCCCGTCGCGGTAAACCCGCAGACCCCGGCCGCCGGTCTTCAGGCTGCTTATCGAGGAGCCGTATTCTTCGGGCAAGACTGCGCGTTCGACCAGTTGGACGCGGCCGCTGACCGACGCGAGATCGGCAAGGTAGTCGGCGATATGCGCGCCCTTCGCAGATCCGGCCAGCAGCAGCCCGGTAAAGCGGACCGGATTGATGACATTGTTCGCTCCGGCCTGGCGGGCAAGCAGTTCGTTGTCGTTTGCGCGCACCACCACACTGATCGGCACATCGGGCGCCAGATGGCGGACGGTCAACACGATCAGGATCGAAGTATCGTCCCGTCCGGCGGACACCAGCACGGTCTGTGCTTCCGCAATTCGCACCGCTTGCAACGTTTCGTCGCGAGTCGAATCGCCCGCCATGACATTGCAGCCGATCGCTTCCGCGCTCGCGAGTCGCTCCTCGTCCGGATCGATCACCACGATGCAGTGCGGATCGGTTCCGCGTTCGATCAGTTCGGCAACGGCTTCCGATCCGCTGACGCCGTATCCCAGAACCACGATATGGTCCGAAAGTTTTCCCTGGATACGCGCCATGCGCCAATTCTCCCAGCTGCGCTTGATGATGAAACTATACGCCGCACCGACAAAGATGAAGAGCACGGCAATGCGGACGGGGGTCACAATAATCGCTTCCACCATCCGCGCCCGGTCGGTGATCGGCGCGATATCGCCGAACCCGGTTGTGGTGATGGAAATCATGGTGAAATAAACGACATCGGTAAAGCTGACTTCGCCGTCGAGATTATCCACCAGCCCGTCGCGGTCCCACCAGTGGATCATTATGACGATGAAGATCAGCAGCAGCGCTATGCCCAGCCGAATGCCGAGATCGCCCCAGACCGGGATTTTCACTGCCCGGCGCAGCGGCTGGGCCAGCTTCCCCTTCTGTGATACTTTCCGCATTCGCGGCGGTGGCAATTGCCGGTTACGCATTACCGGTGCCTTTCCCGGCGAGCCTGCCAACTCGCCATGAAAGCGGCGGGCAGCGGTAGGGAATGGCTCGGGAACGCCCGCATCATGGAGCGAAACGCTCCGCGATATTGCCGATCGAGGAATGGTGGGTGAGATCGAGCTGGAGCGGGGTCACCGAGATATAGCCATCGTCGATCGCCTCCAGATCGGTGCCGTGATCCAGCGTGTGCTCGATCGCGTCCAGGCCGAACCAGTAATAGGTCTGGCCGCGCGGGTCACGCCCCTCGACCACGGTCCCGCGCAGGTAATCGTGAAACCCCTGCCGTACGGCGCGGATGCCCTTCACCATCTTCGGCGGAACCGCAGGAAAATTGACGTTGATCAGCGTGCGCGAGGGCAGCGGCGTCTCGAGCAGCGGAGCCAGCACCTTCGCGCCCCATTGCCGGGCAGTATCGAATGCCGCTTCGCCGGCCCATTCGCGCGAATAGACTTGGCTGAAGGCGATCGAGCGGATGCCCGCCAGCGCACCTTCAATGGCGGCGGAGACGGTGCCGGAATAGGTGATATCGTCGCCCAGATTTGCACCGCGGTTGACCCCGGACAGGATCACGTCGGGCGCCGCATCGACCACCCGCCGCAGCCCCAGCGTGACCGAATCGGTCGGGGTGCCGGTGACGGAAAAGCGCCGCTCGCCATGCTTGTGCAGCCGGACCGGATGATTCAGCGTCAGCGAATGGCCGGCGCCGGACTGCTCCTCACTCGGCGCGCAGACCCAGATATCGTCGCTGAACTGACGCGCGATCTCCTCCAGCACCGCGAGGCCGGGGGCATGGATGCCGTCGTCATTGGTGAGGAGGATGCGCATTATGTCTCCGGCGTGAGTGTCTCGATACCGCCCATATAGGGTTTCAGCGCGGACGGGATCGTGACACTGCCATCCTCGTTCTGGTAATTTTCCAGCACCGCCACCAGCGTGCGCCCGACCGCGAGGCCGGAGCCGTTGAGGGTGTGGACGAACTGGGTCGTCTTCTGCTCGCCTGCCGGACGGTAGCGGGTGTTCATCCGCCGCGCCTGAAAATCGCCGGTGTTCGAACACGAGCTGATTTCTCGGAACGCGCCCTGGCCCGGCAGCCAGACCTCAAGGTCATAGGTCTTGCGCGCACCGAAGCCCATGTCGCCAGTGCACAGCAGCAGCTTGCGATAGGGAAGCTCCAGGCGTTCGAGGATCGTCTCCGCTGCGCGGATCATGCGGTCGTGTTCCGCCTCGGAGTCCTCGGGCCGCACGATGCTGACCAGCTCGCACTTCTCGAACTGGTGCTGGCGGATGAAGCCG
>NZ_JAXMJI010000008.1:0-3471 GCF_034376665.1 Allopontixanthobacter sp.
GCACCGGCACTACGCGCTGTTTGCCGCCCTTGCCGGTAACGGACAGGGTCGTGCCCAGCGGAACGTCGCTGCCTGTCAGCGATAGCGCCTCGGCTATCCGCAGACCAGCGCCGTAGAGTAGCAGCAGCACCGCCCGGTCCCGCGCGCCGATCCATTCCTCGCCTGCGCTGATGGCGACCATCGCGGCCAGGTTCGTGGCTTCATCGGGAGTCACGGGGCGGGGCAGGCCCTTCTTGACTCGCGGTCCGCGCAGACGCGGCGCGGTGCTGCTTTCCAGCCCCGCCTGATCGCGGGCGAAGGAAATGAACGCCTTGAGCGCCGACAATTCCCGCGCGGCAGAGGCGTTTCCGAGGCCGTCGGCGCGGCGGGAAGCGAGTTGCGCCCTGAGTTCCGCCCCTTCGATCGCGGCGATTTCGTTCCAGTCGCGAAGTCCCCTGTCTTCGATCAGCCTCTTCGCTACAGCCACATAGGCCCGGACCGTATGCGGGGAGCGGCGACGGGCCTGGGCGAGATGATCGCGCCACTGCCCCAGCATTGCGTCCAACGGTGACATCGCGCCGGTCATGCGGCGACCAGTTCGCCGTGCACCAACTCGCCCAATAGCGCGTCGAGCAGCGGCATTCCGGCAGGCGTGACGCCGATCCTGTCGCCGCGCTGCCACGCCAGCGACAGGTCGATCAGCAGCCGCAGCCGGTCTGAATCAACCATGCGGGCGGCAGGCAGGCCAAACCGGGAGGTCAGATCGGCCAGATCGACGCCTTCAGCCAGCCTCAGCCCCATCAGCAAGGCTTCGGCGGCCTGTTCGCGCGCTTCGAGCGCGCGGCTCTCGCTTATCCCGCTCCCGTTGTTGCCTACCGCGGCGAGGAAGTTTTCCGGCTTTTTCTGCCGCACGGTGGCCATCCCCCCGCGGCGGCCATGTGCGCCGGGGCCGATTCCGCAATAGTCCTGGTAACGCCAATAAGTCAGATTGTGGCGGCTCTGTTCGCCGGGTCGGGCGTGGTTGCTGATTTCATAGGCCGGAATGCCGGCTGCATCGGTGAGTTCCCGGGTGAGGGCGAACAAATCCGCGGCCGGATCATCCTCCAGCGGCGCGAAGGCTCCGCGCCGGACGTCAGTTGCGAACCGTGTGCCTGGCTCTATGGTCAATTGGTACAGTGACAAATGGTCGGTGCCGAACCCGAGCGCCCGCGTCAGTTCGCCGTGCCAATCCTCCACCGTTTGTCCGGGCAGGGCATAGATCAGGTCGCAGCTGACGCGTCTGAAATGCCGCTGCGCCACGTCCAGCGCAGCCAGGCCTTCCTCCACCCCGTGAAGTCGCCCGAGAAATTTGAGCGCCGCATCATCCAGCGCCTGCAGGCCCAGCGAGACGCGCCCGACCCCCGCACTTGCCAGATCGGCGAATTTCGAAGCTTCGACCGAGGAGGGGTTGGCTTCGAGCGTTATCTCGATACCGGATGCGAAGCCCCACAGCCGCTCTGCCTCATCCAGCAGCGCGCCCACCAGACCAGGCGGCATTAGCGAAGGTGTGCCGCCGCCGAAAAAGATCGACTGGAGCGGCTCGCCCGACGCAATTTGCGCTTCATGACGCATGTCGGCCAGCAAAGCTCTCTGCCACGCCGCGACATCGACCCCCGACCGGACGTGGCTGTTGAAGTCGCAATAGGGGCACTTCTTCAGGCAGAAGGGCCAATGGATATATAACGCGCGGGCCATGCGTCTTTCAGCGCTTGTTAACCCGCCTGAGTCAAGATCGGCCGCGATGACCAAGGGGCAAATATTCGCTGTACTCGCTGCGGCTGGCGTTGTGGCTGCTGCAATCGCTCCGCCGCTTTCCGCGCAGTCGGCAAAGCCCTCGACCCGATTTGGCGAGCGACTGCTGCACGCACATAATTCCGAGCGTGTCAGGGTGGGTGCTGTTCCGCTGCAATGGAATGCGAAACTCGCAGCCGACGCAAAGCAATGGGCGGATCACCTCGCTCAGCGGGGCCGGCTGGAACACGCCAGCTATGAACAGCGCGCGAAGGCGGGCGAGAACCTGTGGATGGGCAGCGCGGGGTATTACAGCGCCGAAACCATGATTGGCGGCTTTATCGACGAGAGGAAGGATTTTCGGCCGGGCAAGTTCCCCGACGTGTCCCGCACCGGCAAGTGGCAGGATGTAGCGCATTATACGCAGGTCATCTGGCACGACACCCGCGAAGTCGGCTGCGCGGTATCGCGCGATGCAACGAACGATTTCCTGGTCTGTCGCTATTTGCCGGTCGGAAACTGGATCGGACAGCAGATCGGCTGACTATCCGAACTGCTCCGCCACCAGCTTTGCAAAGGCATCGGCCCGGTGGCTGATGCGGTGCTTTTCCTCCGGATCGAGCTCGGCAAAAGTGGCCTCTCCGCCCAGGGGTACGAATACGGGGTCGTAACCGAAGCCCATCGTTCCGCGCGGCGGCCAAGTCAGCGTGCCATCAACGCGGCCCTCGTACACTGCCGTTTCGCCGTCCGGCCATGCCAGCGCCAACACGCAGCTGAACCACGCATCGCGCGGCGTGGCGGGACCGGCTTCGCACAGCATCCCTTCGACCTTGCCCATCGCCATGTACCAGTCGCGGCCCGGCTTTCCCTCGAACCACTGCCGTTCGGCCCAGTCTGCGGTATAGACACCGGGGCGGCCATCCAGCGCGGCAACCGACAATCCGCTGTCATCGGCGAGCGAGACAATCCCCGACGCCTCCGCCGAAGCCCGCGCCTTGATCAGTGCGTTCTGGACGAAGGTGGTCCCGGTTTCCGCCGGTTCAGGCAGGCCGAGTGATCCGGCCGACAAGCAGTTCACCCCGTACGGCCCGAGCAGCGCGGAAATTTCCTTCAACTTGCCTGCGTTATGCGTGGCAATCACGAGGGAACCGGAACCGAGGCGCCTTGTCACTGTGCCGCCTCACTTCACCGCATCGAGCTGTGCGGCGAAGATGCCGTCACAGCCGATTCGGGCGAGGCGCAGCAGGCGCAGCAGGCCTTCCTCGTCATAAGTCGCACCTTCCGCAGTCGCCTGCACTTCGGCGATTTGCCCGCCGCTGATCAGCACGAAATTCGCGTCCGCATCGGCGTTGCTGTCCTCGTCGTAATCGAGATCGAGCACGGGCGTGCCCTTGTAGATGCCGCAGCTGATCGCCGCGACCTGTTTTTCGATTGGATCGACCTTGACGTCGCCGCTTGCCATCAACCCGTTCACTGCCAGCCGCAGAGCGACCCATGCGCCCGAGATGGCGGCGGTGCGGGTCCCGCCGTCCGCCTGGATGACGTCGCAATCAAGCGTGATCTGCCGTTCGCCGAGCTTCCGCAGATCTACCACGGAGCGTAAGGAACGCCCGATAAGACGCTGTATTTCCTGCGTTCGCCCGCTCTGCTTGCCGCGCGCCGCCTCCCGGCTGCCGCGCGTATGTGTCGCGCGGGGAAGCATTGAATATTCGCCCGTCACCC
>NZ_JAXMJI010000009.1:0-21729 GCF_034376665.1 Allopontixanthobacter sp.
CGCGATTTCCTTGACGGCGGCTTGCCGATTGGAGGTTGCGTAACAGATATCTTCCGCCTTGGGGCCGACAATGCGCGGAAATTTCTGCCGGAGCGCTTCGACAATGGCGCCGGTATCTTCGACCGACAGCGTGGTCTGGGTCAGGAAAGACAAGTCCGCATCAGGCGCGAAGTCCAGCAACGCGACATCGTCCAGCGTTTCCACCAGCGTCATGTGCCCTTGCGGAACTTGTCCCATGGTGCCGATGACTTCGGGATGACCACGGTGGCCGATGAACAGGATGTGCCGCCCGGCTTCGATCTGGCGTTCCGCCTGGCGGTGGACCTTGCTGACCAACGGGCAGGTGGCGTCGAGATAATCGAGCCCCCGTCGCTGCGCTTCTGCAGGGACCGATTTGGGCACGCCGTGCGCGCTGAAAACCACCGGCGCTCCGTCCGGCACCTCGTCCAGTTCTTCGACGAAGATCGCGCCTTTGGCCTTCAGGCAGTCGACGACAAATTGATTGTGGACAATCTCGTGACGGACATAAATCGGGCTGCCATAACGTGCCAGCGCGCGTTCAACGATCTCGATCGCGCGGTCTACGCCGGCGCAAAAGCCGCGCGGAGCCGCTATCAGCAGGGTCAGCGCAGGGCGCGTGTCCGTGCCCAAGCCGGAACCAGTGCCGGAACCTCGGCCAGTGCGGGATTTATGCAAGGGAGCGTTCATGTCTCGGCCTCTAGCGCTTTGCGGTCCGGCCCGCTAGGGCCACGTTATACGCTGGCCCGCCTGGGTGAAGTAATTCGATTGCCTGAGGATCTCCCGATGACGCCTAACCGCCCGTTTCTTCTGACTGTCCTTCCTGTTGCAGGGGCCGCTGCCATGCTGGCCGGATGCGCGCGGGAGGGGGAGCTGGTGATTGATCAGGGGGTGGGAATATCCGCGATTCGCTCCGTCTGCCCCGCGGTGGGCGTGCCCGATTTCACGGGTGATATTACCACATTCCGCACAGCAGGTGACCGGACTGCCGCGAATATGGATGTCACCGCTTCCATCACCAACGTGCGCACCTCGTGCAACGACACGGGCGAGAAGGTTTATTCCGAAGCCACTTTCGATGTTCTAGCCCGCCGAACCGGCACAGCCGGTGCCCGCCGTGTCGAACTGCCGTACTATTCCGCGGTGCTTCGCGGCGGCAGCGCGGTCCAGGCCAAGCGAATCGGCACCGTGGTGATCAATTTTGCCGATGGGCAGGAGCGCGCTCAGGCCAGTGCGAAAGCCGGTGCCTTCGTGGACCGCGCCGAAGCGACCCTGCCGCCGGAAATCCGGGAACAGATCACCCGCCGCCGCCGCGCAGGGGATGTCGATGCGGCTCTCGATCCACTGGCCGATCCGCAGGTGAAGGCCGCCCTGGCCCGCGCCACCTTCGAATTGCTGATCGGCTTTCAGCTGACCGAAGAACAGCTGGCCTATAACGCCACACGTTAACCCCCCGCTAGATTGGGTTTGACTTAAGGGCAGGTTTCGCTCGGCCGATGCTTGC
This sequence comes from Allopontixanthobacter sp., assembly GCF_034376665.1. Classification (NCBI taxonomy): domain Bacteria; kingdom Pseudomonadati; phylum Pseudomonadota; class Alphaproteobacteria; order Sphingomonadales; family Erythrobacteraceae; genus Allopontixanthobacter; species Allopontixanthobacter sp. The sequence continues at coordinate 1,523 of NZ_JAXMJI010000009.1, forward strand.
GATTCCGGCGGGTTCGTCTAACCGCTCTGGTCATGTCCAAGCCAACCGAAACGTCCCCGCTGCAAACCCTTCACTCCGCTTTTGCGGAGAAGGTGGATGCAATTCTGAATGCCCTCGAGATGGAAGGGGCCCTGCCTCCGGGCAGCCCGCGCGGAAATGTCGCGGTGGAGCCGCCGCGCGATCCCGCCCACGGTGATTTGGCGACCAACGCTGCCATGGTGCTGGCGAAGCAGGCCAAGACCAATCCCCGCGAACTGGCGGCCCGGATTGTGGAGAAACTCGAAGCCGATCCGGACGTCGAATCGGCGGAAATCGCCGGCCCGGGCTTCATCAACCTGCGTCTGTCCGACGCCGCATGGCGCGCCGAACTGCTGGCAATTGCGACGCTCGGCCCGGATTATGGCCGGTCCGATTTCGGCGAGGGCATGACGGTGAATGTCGAATATGTCTCCGCCAATCCGACCGGCCCGATGCATATGGGCCATTGCCGCGGCGCTGTGGTGGGCGATGCGCTGGCGACCCTGCTGGAGTTTGCCGGGCACAAGGTCATTCGCGAATATTACGTCAACGATGCCGGATCGCAGGTCGATACGCTCGCCCGGTCCGTCCATCTGCGCTACCGCGAGGCGCTGGGCGATACCATCGGCGCCATCCCGGAGGGGCTGTACCCGGGCGATTATCTGGTGCCGGTAGGCGAGGCGCTGGCCAAGGAACTCGGAGACCGTTTCAAAGATGCGGGTGAAGAGCACTGGCTGCCGATTTTCCGCGCCCATGCCGTCGAGGCGATGATGGACATGATCCGCGCTGATCTGGCTCTGCTCGGTATCAGGCATGATGTGTTCGCATCGGAAGCCGCGCTGCAAATCGCGGGCAAGCCGGCAGAAGCGGAAGCATGGCTGCGTCAGCATGGTCTGGTTTTCGACGGGGTCCTCGAAGCGCCCAAGGGCAAGGTTCTCGACGATTGGGAAGCGGTCGAACTGCCTCTGTTCCGATCCACCCGGTTCGGCGACGATCAGGACCGGCCGATCCGCAAGTCCGACGGGAACTGGACCTATTTCGGAGCGGATCTGGCGTACCACATGCAAAAGGCCGAAGCCGCCGATGCGTTGATCGACATCTGGGGCGCCGACCATTCGGGCACTGTAAAGCGGATCAAGGCCGCCGTGGCAGCGCTGGGTGAAGGGCAGGGCAAGGCGATCCCGTTCGACGTGAAACTGGTCCAGATGGTCCAGCTGATGCGCGCGGGTGAGCCGGTGAAGATGTCTAAACGATCCGGAAATTTCATCACCATTGCCGATATGGTGGAAGAGGTCGGCAAGGATGTCGTGCGCTTCACCATGCTCAGCCGGAAACCCGAAGCACAAATGGAATTCGATTTCGCCAAGGTGGTGGAGGCGTCGAAGGACAATCCGGTGTTCTATGTCCAGTATGCCAGTGCACGGATCCATTCGACCTTGCGCAAGGGAGCGGCCGAAGGCTTCGCTCCCTCGCCCGATCACATTGCCGATCTGGGCTCCGAAGAACTTGATCTGGTCAAATACGCGGCGCAGTTTCCGCGGGTTGTCGAGGCAGCCGCGCAAGCCCGCGAACCGCACCGGCTGGCGTTTTATCTCTATGAACTCGCGGGCGAGTTTCATGCCTATTGGAACCTGGGTAACGATAATGCGTCCAAACGGTTCATCGTGGCACAGGACCCTGATTTGAGCGGGGCGAGGCTTTTCCTTGCCAGCCAGATCGGGCAGGTCCTGCGCAATGGTCTCGCCCTGCTCGGGGTTGAGGCGGTGGAGGAGATGTAAGCAATGTCGGGCTTGGAAGGAAACGGCCGCGAAGGCGACGAGCCTATCGAAACCGGTGCGCGAGGCGGATATTCCGACCACGACGTCGAGGAGCTGTCCCTTGTCGACGAAGACGAGCCGCTACCGTGGCTTGAAACGAGCGACTACGGGGAGGAGGATGAAGGAGTTGATACCGGCCGGATCGTCGGCTTTGTCCTGATCGCGGCGCTCGCGCTGATTGCCCTGTTCGGAGCGATCTGGTTCTTTTCCAATCGCGAGACCAATGGCGATATCGTCGCCGACGGCAGCACCATCGAAGCGCCCCCGGGCCCGGTGAAGCAGCGCCCGGAAGATCCCGGCGGCCGCAACTTCGCCGGAACGGGCGACGTCGCGCCGGCGGTGAGCGAGGGCCAGACCCGCGAAGGCCGGATCGCCGAGAAGATCGTGCCCCAACCGGGCGTAGCTCCAGTCACGCCGGAAAGCACCAAGCCAGTGGATGTGAAAACCGGAGCCGAAGCTTCGGCAACCAGCGGCGGCGGTGTTGCCGTCCAGGTCGGGGCTTATTCGAACAAGGCCGGTGCGGAGACCGGCTGGAACGCGCTCAACCGCCAGACCGACGCGCTCCAGGGCTACAAATACCGGATTGTCGAGGGCCAGGCCGACATCGGTACGGTGTACCGCTTGCAAGCCATGGCCGGCGATGCGGCCGCCGCCAGGAGCCTGTGCGCCGCTCTGCGCGCTGATGGGCTTGCCTGCCAGGTCAAATAGCCGGCGTACCCGCTCGGCAGGTTGCCCAAATCACGTTCCGGCGGACAGTGTATCCACATTGCCGGCGTGGTGACAGCTTGCGGTGCAGGCGTATTCCTGCGACTTTCGCCGTATGACACCTGCCATTTTCGGTATCGCGGGCCACAGCCTTACTGCAGAGGAACGCGGGTTCTTTCGGGCGGCCGATCCGGCGGGCTATATCCTGTTCGGGCGGAATTGCGATACGCCCCAGCAGGTCCGCGCGCTGACCGACGAACTGCGCGATCTGCACGGGCGGGACCGGCTGTTCATCTGCATCGACCAGGAAGGCGGCCGGGTGGCCCGCCTGCGTCCGCCGCATTGGGCGGGTTTTCCAGCGGGCGAAGTGTTCGACCGGCTGTACGATATCGCCCCGGCCAGCGCGATCGAAGCGGCGAGGGCCAACGCCGAAGCGCTGGGGATCGAATTGTCGGAAGCCGGAATCACGGTCGATTGCCACCCTCCGCTCGACGTCCGTCAGCCCGGTGCGCATGATGTAATCGGTGACCGGGCGCTGGGTTCGGAGCCGCTGCGAGTGGCAGCGCTGGGCCGCGCGATTCTCGATGGTCTGGCAAGTGCGGGCGTGGCGGGCTGCATCAAGCATATGCCCGGCCATGGACGGACCACTACCGACACGCACAAGGAAATGCCCACCGTCACCGCGAGCGACGCGGACCTAGAGGTCGATCTAGCACCGTTCAAGGCATTGGCAGACGCGCCCATCGGGATGACCGGACATTTGCTGTTCACTGCGTGGGATGCGGACAATCCGGCGACCTTGTCCCCCTATGTGATCGAAACGATAATTCGTCAGCGGATCGGATTTGACGGACTGCTGCTTACCGACGACATCGATATGCAAGCCTTGTCAGGGACTATTCCGGAGCGCGCCGAACAGGCGCTTGCCGCGGGCTGCGACCTGGTGCTGAATTGCTGGGCGAAAATGGATGATATGGAGGGGATTGCCGGGCGACTGGCTGCAATGTCGGGCGTAACTGCGGCGCGGCTCGAGCGGGCGCTGGGCGGAACCCGGATCGATGGACCATGGAGCGACAAGGCGGAACTGCTCGCACGGCGGGACGCGCTGTTCGCTGCTGCGGGGGCCACGGCATGAGCGCTCCGGAACTGATGCTCGATTTGCATGTGGAATCGGCGGAGGACGACTGGTCCGGTCCCGGCTGCGCGCCGGACGACGATGCGGCGCTTTATCTCGAACTCGATGGCTGGGAAGGCCCGCTGGACCTGCTGCTCGACCTTGCCCGGCGGCAAAAGGTGGATCTCCGATCGATTTCAATCCTGGCGCTGGTCGACCAATATCTGAATTATATCAATCGCGCGGAAGCCATGCGGCTGGAACTGGCGGCGGATTATCTGGTGATGGCGGCATGGCTCGCCTATCTCAAATCATCGCTGCTGCTGCCGAAGGAAGAACAGGAAGAGCCCGGACCGGAAGAACTGGCAATGCGGCTGCAATTGCGGCTCCAACGACTGGGCGCGATGCGGGAGGCTGCGGCGCGGCTGATGGCGCGGGACCGGATCGGGCGCGATGTCTTCCTGCGCGCCTCTCCCGAAGGTTTGCGGATCGATCGCCGGACCCTTTGGGAATGCGACTGGTTTGCGCTGGTGCAGGCATACGGCCAGGTGAAGGCGCGGACGGCGCCGGCGGTGCACATGGTCCGCAACCGTCCGGTCATGACGCTGGAAAGCGCGCTCGACCGGGTTTCGGCGATGCTGGGCGTGACCCTGGACTGGATGCTGCTGGAGGAATTCCTGCCGCCCCATGCAGAACCGCGCCTGCGCCGTTCCGCACTCGCGTCCAGCTTCGTCGCGGCGCTGGAACTGGCGCGGACCGGCCGGGCGGAGCTGGCCCAAGACGTGATCTTCGGCCCGCTCCGGTTGCGGCGGGTGCCCGCATGAATTCCGGCCCCGGCGAGTTGCAGCGGGCGGTCGAGGCGACACTCTTTGCATCGGAAACGCCGATGAGTGTGGAGGCCCTGTCGGCCCATCTCGGTGATGCCGCGCCCGGTGATATCCGCGCTGCCTTGCAGGACATCGCGGCCGATTACGCGCCGCGCGGTATCCATCTGGTCGAGCGGGCCAGGCGGTGGCACTTCGAAACCGCGCCGGATCTCGCCCATTTGCTGCGGCGGGAGCGCGAACAGGTCCGTCGCCTGTCGCGCGCCGCGACCGAAGTGCTCGCGATCATTGCCTATCACGAGCCGGTCAGCCGGGCGGAGATCGAATCGATCCGCGGGGTACAAACCGCGAAGGGCACCCTCGATGTCCTGCTGGAAGCGGGCTGGGCGCGTGTGGCCGGACGCCGTGAAGTGCCGGGCCGCCCGGTGATTTACGCGACGACTCCGGAATTCCTCGAGCATTTCGGCCTCTCGTCGCGCCGGGACCTGCCGGGCATCGATGAATTGCGCGCGACCGGCTTGCTCGACCCGGTCGACGAGGCCTATGATGCCCTTACCGGCGATGACGACGGTTTCGGCGTTACGGACGCGCAGGAAAGCACCGATCATCGGGCGGACTGACGGCGCGATTGCGGCCCGGTCAAACGGCGCTGGAATATGCTCGGGTAAGCGCCTATATCGGGTAAACACTCAATCGGAAGGTTCATCATGTCGCTTGGCCCCTGGCAGCTGATTATCATCGCGCTGGTTATCCTTGTCCTGTTCGGACGGGGCCGGATCTCCGAAATGATGGGCGACTTCGGTAAGGGAATCAAAAGCTTCAAACAGGGCATGAACGAAGAGGACAATGGTTCGGGCAAACCGGCACAGCGGATTGAAGGGCCGACCGTGGATACCAGTCCTGCTTCCACGCCGAAGACCGAACAGGGCGCAGCGGATAAATCCGATCCGCGGGGGTAATCCGCCCACCTGTTTTCTGGCCCCTGATCGTTAAGGCGAGCCGTTCGAATGTTTGATATTGGCGCAAGCGAACTGCTGGTCATTGTGATCGTGGCCGTGCTGGTCATCGGTCCCAAGGATTTGCCGCTTGCGTTGCGTACGGCAGGGCGCTGGATCGGGAAAATCCGCCGTGTTTCCGCGCAATTCCGCTCTGGTTTCGACGCCATGGTGCGCGAAGCTGAAATGGAGGAAATGGAAAAGAAGTGGCGCGAGCAGAACGCCAGGATCATGGCCGAAAATCCCGATAACCCCGGAGGCGAGGGCGGACCGGACGACACGAATTCTGTGATGACCCCGCTTGCGGCTTCCGCTGAAGGCAAGACAGTTGCACCGGAATCAGGCCTGGCCGCTGGCGTCGCTGCGGAGGGGGTAAACTCCGGCGAAGTCGAAGCCAGCCGAGACGAACCTATGTTGCCGCTGGGCAAGCCGGAAGGGCAATAGACAGCCGTGGCCATCAAGATCCGCGATATCGACGAAACCCAGGCTCCGCTGCTCGATCATTTGATCGAATTGCGAAGCCGGTTGATGCGCTGTGTGCTGGCGTTGGTGGTGGCGTTTGCCGGGTGCTTTGTTTTTGCCAATGAGATCCTCGGATTCCTGGTCCGGCCGTTAACGCAGGCGTTTCCTCCTGGAACGGGCCAGCTGATCTTCACTCAGCTTTACGAAGTGTTTTTCGTCGAATTGAAGGTGGCCCTGTTCGCCGGGTTCTTCGTCAGCTTCCCGATCATCGCGAACCAATTATGGGCCTTCGTCGCGCCGGGGCTGTATGCGAAGGAAAAGAAGGCCTTCCTGCCGTTCCTGATTGCGACCCCGGTGCTGTTTACGGCTGGCGCTGCGCTGGCTTATTTCGTGGTCATGCCCACCGCGTTCAAATTCTTCCTCGGGTATGAGGGAACTGCCGGCGGACTGAAGATCGAGGCGCTTCCTTCGGCGGGCGAGTATCTGGCGCTGGTGATGCAGTTTATCCTGGCATTCGGGATCAGCTTCCTGCTGCCGGTCCTGCTGCTGCTGCTCAACCGTGCCGGGATTGTCTCGCGTGCGCAGCTATCCGGCGCACGGCGTTACATAATTGTCCTGGTCCTGCTTCTGGCTGCAATAGTGACACCGCCCGACCCTGGGTCGCAGTTGATTCTGGCGATACCCTTGCTGCTGCTGTTCGAAGGTTCGCTGGCAATCATGTGGTTGGGGGAGCGGCGTGACCGCAAGGCTGAAGAAGAGCCGTCCGCCGAGAAGACTCAGGAAACCTAGTCTACCCCCGTTCGCATCAGCGCGCCGCCGGGCAGGAATTCGCCGTCGCAGCATAGATACCGCGACTCGGCGCAAAAAAAACGGGGCCGCGAGGCCCCGTTTTCAATTCCCGGATTGAACCGGATTATGCGCTAATTGGTTCGTCATCACCGCCATCGGCGGCGATAATGATACCGGCAATCACGGCTGCAGCAGCCAGAATTGCGATAATGATGCCTGAACCGCCTTCGAGATCACTCTCTTCCTGAGCGACAGGAGCGGAAACGCGATCGGCAGATGCCGACTGAGCGAGTGCTGGCGAAGCAGCAAGCGAAAGAGCAGCTGTTGCGGCAAGCAGATTACGGAACTTCATTTGATTAGTCTCCTCAGAGCTTCTGATTTTTTAAACTCATCGGCCTGTTAGGCCAGCCAGCTTCGGGTGGCAACCCCATTGGTAACAATAAAGGCGTTCTGTGCCAAAATTGTGACACCTTTACGGCCTCTTAGCGAAATAGCCCTGTTTGCCCGAAGGTCCAGCGCCAACTTGGTAATAGCAACACTTGAGCAGCCACGGGTAGCCACGCAACGGTTAAATTTGTCTAAAAATTCGGCCTGACCAGGTCTTAAATCACCTCGAAGGTCAATTGCCACGTTCCCCGCCAGCCGAGTCGTAGACGCGCTCACCTCCGACCCAGGTTTGCAGGACCTTGAGGGAGCGGATTTCTTCCGGGCTGGATAAAAGCAGGTCGCGATCGACCAGCAGGAAATCGGCCCGCTCGCCTTCTACCAGGCGGCCGAAGCGCCCTTCTGCAAAGCCTGCATAAGCGCCGCCGTAGGTAAAGGCCGCAAGTGCCTGTTCGCGGTTGACCCGTTCCTGTGGCTGCCAGCCGCCGAAGGGCTGTCCGGCGGCATCCGTCCGGGTAAAGGCGGTCGCAAGTCCCGCGAATGGATCGACCGACTCGACAGGTGCGTCCGACCCGAAGGCGAGGCGCGCGCCCGTATCCGCAATACTGTTCCAGGCGTAGGCTCCGGCCAGGCGGCCCTGGCCCAGCCGCGCCTCCGCCATGGTGCGGTCCGACGTCTGGTGAACCGGCTGCATCGACGCGATGATCCCGTGTCTGCCGAACAGCGCCAATTCTGCCGGATCGACGACCTGCGCGTGTTCGATGCGCCAGCGCCGGTCCCCCTGATAGGTGCCGGACATATCCTCGATCGCACCGAGTACTTCGGAATTTGCCGCATCGCCGATGGCGTGGATCGCCACCTGGAATTTATCCAGCGCGGCCCGGCTCATCAGATTGCGCAATTGCGACGAATTCATCGACGGCAGACCGACATTTCCCGCATCGTCCGCATAGGGCTGTTTCAGCCATGCTCCGCGCGAACCCAGCGCACCGTCGAGATACAGTTTTACCCCATTGAGGCGCAGTTTGTCGTCATAAAGCCAGGGGGACGGTCCGGGTCCGCCGATCAGTTCCATCGCCTCCACGCCCGCGGCGTAGGACATGATCCGCATCTTGAGTGAGCCCTTGTCACCGGCCCGGCGAAAGCTTTGCCAATCCTCGATGGTGGTGCCCATATCGGCGACCGCGGTCACGCCGCTTCGGAGCATGATGTTCTGCGCTTCCTGCAGCGCGAGGTCCCGGTCCTCGGGGCGCGGGCGAGGGATTTTGCTGGCGACCAGACCCATCGCTTCGTCGACGAAAATCCCCGACGGTTCGCGCGAGCCGGAAGTCCGCTCGATACGTCCGCCCACCGGGTCCTTGCTCGCGGCATTGGCCCCCGAAAGGGCAATTGCGGCGCTGTTGGCCCAACCGGCATGGCCGTCAACCCGCTCCAGCCAGACCGGCCGGTCGGAAACCACGGCGTCCAGTTCTGCAGCGGTAGGGAAACGGCCGAGGCCCCATTTCTCCTGGTTCCAGCCGGTTCCGACAATCCAGCGCCGTCCCGGGTTTTCCGCAGCGTAGGCAGCGATCTTCGCCTGCGCTTCGGCGAGGGATGCGGTGCCCGACAGGTCGAGCGTCAGGGCTGCGAACCCGATGCCCAACACGTGGGCGTGGGCGTCGATCATCCCCGGAACGAGATATTGTCCCTTGCCGTCGAGCAGATAATCGACCCCGCTGGGGCGGCGGTCGCCGCGCTTCAGGACCAGTTTTACCTTGCCGTCATCGTCGATCCACAAGCCGGTGAAGCGATCGATCTTGCCCTCTTCGTCGATGGTGACGCCTTGCACATTGTCGACCAGCGTATCCGCCGCTGCCGGCGCGGCGATGCCGAGCGCAAGGGCGGCGGCACAGACCGACGCGAGCCAGGTGAGGCGATCGGCAGCGATTGAGGCGATCAGGGCTTGTTTCATCAGGTGTTTCCTCGGGGCAGGCGGCGGATCAGCGAGCTGGTGTCGAGCCTGCCCCCGCCATCGTTTTGAATTTCAGCATAGAATTCGTCCACCATCGCGGTCACCGGCGAATCGAGACCGAGCCGGCCGGCTTCTTCCAGCGCATAGCCCAGATCCTTGCGCATCCAGTCGACCGCGAAGCCGAACTCGAATTCGTCTTTGACCATGGTCGGCCAGCGGTTTTCCATCTGCCAGCTTTGCGCGGCGCCGCCGGAGATCGCTTCCAGGACCTTGTCGGTATCGAGACCCGCAGCAACCGTCAGGCGGATCGCTTCACTCAGTCCCTGCAGGATGCCGGCGATGCACATCTGGTTGGCCATCTTGGCGGTCTGGCCGGCACCGCACTCTCCGACATGGACAATGCGTGCACCGTAAGCGCCCATCACCGGCCGGGCCCGCTCGACCGCTTCTTCGGTTCCGCCGCACATGATCGCCAGCTTGCCATTGACCGCGCCCGCCTGTCCGCCCGAAACCGGCGCATCGACGGCCAGGAAGCCATTGCTCTCCGCCGCCGCGCACAGTTCGCGGGCCATGTTGGCGGAAACAGTTGTGTGGTCGATGAACAGTGCGCCCGGTTCAATGGCGGAGAACGCTCCGCCCTCTCCGAGCGTAACCTCGCGCACATCCTCGTCATTACCGACGCAGGTGATGACCACTTCGGCGTGTTTCGCTGCGAGAGCCGGCGTGTCGACAATCGTGGCATTTCGGCCCAAATCGCCTTGAGCCGCGAGCCAGCTTTCGGCCCGGCTGCGGGTGCGGTTGAAAACTGCGAGCCGGCGGCCGGCGGCGAGCAGGTGGCCAGCCATCGGTCCGCCCATCACGCCCAGTCCGATGAATGCGATTTTACCTTGCTCGATCATCGGGGCGGAATGCGTCAAGACGCCGCGCAAAGCAAATCCATTGGCGGAAAAGATAATACCATCGCGAGGAAAATGTCCGCCCCTGTTTCCCCGCTGCAACAAATCGCCTATCGGGATCGGATGAACTCCACTCATGCCCTGTCGCCCGCGAACGCCAACCCTGACGCTGCGGCATCCCGCGATCACCCGTGCGATGCACCGATCGAAGCGCTTTCGATCGAGAGTATCCGCGCTGCAGCGGACCGGATCAGGGATGCGGTCGTGCGCACCCCCACGATGCACAGCATCACCCTGTCAGAGATGGCTGGCGCGGAAATCTGGCTTAAATTCGAGAATCTGCAATTTACCGCAGCCTACAAGGAACGCGGCGCGCTCAACGCACTGTTGCTGATGGACCCGCAGCGGCGCGCTCGCGGCGTGATTGCAGCCTCGGCAGGCAATCATTCGCAGGGCCTCAGTTTCCACGGACGCCGCCTGGGCGTGCCGGTTACCATCGTTATGCCGCGCACCACCCCGACGGTTAAGGTCATGCAGACCGAAAGCGTCGGAGGAAAGGTGGTTCTGGAAGGCGAGACGTTCGACGAAGCATACGCCCATGCGCGCCAGCTGGAGGCCGAACTCGGGCTTACATTCGTCCACCCGTTCGATGATCCCGCCGTCGCTTCGGGCGCAGGAACGGTTGCGCTGGAAATGTTCGCCGACGCCCCCGATCTCGATTGCATCGTGACCCCGATCGGCGGCGGCGGGCTGATTTCGGGCATGGCCACGGTTGCCCGTGCGCTGAAGCCCGAGATGAAGGTCTACGGCGTGCAGGCGGCGCTGTTTCCGTCGATGTATGCGAAGATAAAGGGCACGGAAATGCCCTGTAGCGGGGACACGCTGGCAGAGGGCATCGCGGTCAAATATCCGGGCGAATTCACCTCGCGCGTGGTTGCCGACCGGGTCGATGATATATTGTTGGTTGAGGAAGCCGCGCTGGAGAAAGCGGTCTCGCTGCTGCTGCAGATCGAGAAGACCGTTGTCGAAGGGGCGGGTGCCGCCGGCCTCGCCGCCGTACTCGCTCATCCCGAAAAATTCGCCGGCCGCAAGATTGGCCTGGTCCTGTGCGGCGGCAATATCGACACCCGTCTGCTGGCGAACGTGCTGCTGCGCGATCTGGCGCGGTCGGGCCGCCTCGCCCGCTTGCGGATCACCCTGCAGGACCGCCCCGGATCGCTGTACAAGGTCATGAGTGCGTTCAGCGAGCACAACGTGAATATAATCGAGATCTATCACCAGCGGATCTTCACCAACCTGCCGGCGAAGGGGCTGATCACCGATATCGAATGCGAAGCGAGGGACAGCGAGCAGCTCGATGCGCTCGTTCAGTCGCTGCGCAATTCGGGTTACGTCGTCAATCCGGTTGAGCTCGACTGACAGCTGACTTCCGGACGATCAGGCCGGTCATATTCGGGAAACTGTGCAAATTATGAATCGGTTAACCGTGTTATATGGTTAAGGACCTTTTACTGACAGATGTGAAATGGCATAGTCGGTTCACGGATTGCGACTTGCACGCGATTCCCTGCCGAAAGGATTTCAGCAACTGTGACGGCACACGTTCGTTTTCCCCGCTTCTTCGTGACGACACCCGCGCCGTGTCCCTATTTGCCGGGGCGCAGTGAGCGCAAGGTGTTCACGGAATTGAAGGGGCCGAATTCGGACCAGTTGAACGAAGCACTTGGCAGGATCGGATTTCGGCGTAGCCAGACTGTCGCCTATCGTCCCAGCTGCAGCAATTGCAGCGCGTGCATTTCAGTGCGGGTGGTCACGGGCGAATTCGAGCCGTCGTCCACGCAGCGCAAGAACCTGCGACGCAACAGCGATCTGATAGCCACCGAGTGCCGTCCCTGGGCGACCGAGGAACAATTCGAATTGCTGCAGCGTTATCTGGGGGCCCGCCATCCCGGCGGCGGCATGGCGTCAATGGACGAGATTGACTATGCAGATATGGTGGAACATACCCCGGTTTCCAGCTATGTTATTGAATATAGAGAGCCAACGGAAAGTGGGGAACCGGGCCGGTTGATTGGGGCTTGTCTGACGGATCGTCAAAGCGACGGTCTTTCGATGATCTATAGTTTTTATGATCCTGAACACGAGGCAAGGTCCGGGCTTGGCAATTACATTATCCTCGATCATATCCGCCGCGCGGAGGAGCAAGGCATGCCCTTCGTTTACCTCGGCTATTGGGTCGAGGGATCGGACAGAATGCAGTACAAGATCCGCTATCGGCCGATGGAACGTCTTACCCGGGATGGATGGCAGAGGTTCTCCCCGGATCAGCAGAATGGACTTATCTGCGAGACCATCCGCAGCGGTGGGCGGGATGTTACTGGACCCAGTCCGGCCAAGGACGGAACCCAGGACCAGTACAAAATTTCATAGCATCGCTTGCAGTTCGGCATTGCGCCGAGCGATTGTCGGCCTGCTGTCCGCATGCGCGCCGCTCTTTCTGCCGGTAATGGCCCAGGATACGCAGGCCCCTGCGCGGCTGGAGGACCTGATCCCCGATTCCGCGGTCGAGAATCCGGAAGAATGGGCGGCAGACGGTGTTTCCACCGAAGCGCAGGCCGATGACTTGGCGGAGCCAGTGCTGGAACCCGATTCGCCGATGGCCGAATTGCCGGCGATGGAGGTGCCGTGGCCCGACCAACAGCTCGACTTGCCCGAACTGGTTCGCCTGCCGCGTGACGAAGCGATCGATTTCGCCGAGCTTGAAAGCATCCAGGATGAGGACGCGGACGATGAGGTCGCGGCGCTGGCCGATGCCCAGCTGGAAGTAGTCAGCGATCAATTGACGCTCGCATTCCCGGTCGAATTGGAGACCTTTCCGGTCCGGGAGGAATTCGTCAGCCGCTTCAAGTCCCTGTCCACAATCCAAAGCCTGTCGGACGAGGAGGGTTCCATCGCGCAGCTCGCCGCACGTGCCCGGGCCGACGAGGACCTGCTCGAGCAATTGCTCGAAATCTATGGCTATTACGACGCCCAAATCATTCGATCCGTGTCGGGTCGGACCGGACTGCGGGACCAAACGGCCGCGGCGGACAGGCCAGCCCAGGACGCACGGCAACCCGAACCCTCGGTCAGGTTCGATATAATTCCCGGCCCTCGCTTCCGATTTGGCGCGATAAACCTGGGCCAGCTCGGCGAGGCCCCCGATGCGACTGCCTTGCGGCAAGAGTTCGGGATCAACACCGGTGATCCGCTTTCGAGTGATGCCATCGTCGAGGAACAGATCGACCTCGATATCGCGCTTGGCGAAACCGGCTATTCGTTTGCCGAGATCAAGGAACCGGAACTTCTGGTCGATCACGCACGGACCGAAGGCGATCTGACCATGATCGTCTTGCCCAAGGGCAAGTATGTTTTCGGAAACGTGATCAGCGATATGCCGGATTTCCTGTCCAGCAAGCATCTGGAAACGATCGCGCGGTTCGACGAAGGTGATATTTATCAGCGCAGCCTGGCGCTCGATCTGCGGCGGGCCATTACCGCCACAGGCCTGGTCTCGACCGTCTCGGTTACGCCGCGCGAAGTAACCCCGCCGACGGGCGATCAGCCCGGAATCGTGGCGATGGACGTTGCGATGACCAAAGCGCCACTGCGCACGATCGCCGGCGCGATCGGCTATGGCACCGAAGAAGGCTTCCGGATCGCCGCCAGCTGGGAACACCGCAATCTGTTCCCTTCGGAAGGGGCGCTGCGAGTGCGCGGGATTATCGGCACAAGGGAACAACTGGCAGGGGTAACCTTCCGCAAGAACAATTTCGGCGGGCGCGACCGGGTGCTGACGCTGGATGCCTATGCATCGACGATCGACACCAACGCGTTCGACGCAAATACCGCGGCGCTGGCGGGGACGTACGAGCGGGTTTCCAACCTGCTGTTCCAGAAGCCCTTCAGCTGGGGGGTCGGTTTCGAACTTCTGGCCACGGACGAGCGGCCCGCCGCCGTGGACGGGATGCAAGAGGAGCGGCAGACCTATCTCATTGCCGCCCTGCCTGTGCGGGGGCTTATCGATTCGACGGATGACCTGCTGGATCCCACCAAGGGGTTCCGGGCTGGTGCCCGTCTTTCACCGGAAATTTCTCGCAGCCAGGGGACGGAGAGCTTCTATCTCCGCAGCCAGGTCGATGCGAGTTACTACAAGCAGATCAACGATAAGGTTGTGCTGGCCACCCGGGCGCGGTTTGGCAGTATCCCGGGTACCTCGCTGGAAAACATAGCGCCTTCGCGCCGCTTTTATGCGGGCGGCGGCAGTTCGGTGCGCGGCTACGGCTATCAGGCGATCGGACCGCAGGACGCACTGGGCGAACCGAGCGGCGGGCGCTCGCTGGTCGAACTCTCTTTCGAAGCGCGCATCAGGACCGGCTTCTTTGACGGCGCGCTGGCTGTCGTGCCGTTCGTCGATGCCGGGTCCGTCGGCACAGGGGCGACGCCGGACTTCGACGACATCCGCATCGGAGCAGGCGTCGGAGTGCGCTATTACACCGGCTTCGGCCCAATCCGCGTCGACGTTGCCACGCCGATCAATCCCGGGCCGGGTGACGGACCGATCGCGGTGTATGTCTCGCTGGGTCAGGCCTTCTGATGGTTGACGCCGTGGAGGACATCCAGCCTCAGGACACGCAAGCAAGTCCGGCGCGGCGTAGCCGCAGCCGCCGCTTGGCGCGGTGGGTCATCGGTTCTCTGGCGGCGCTGGCGTTGCTGCTGGTCGCCGCCTTCGCGCTGCTCAACAGCCCGATCGGCAAGCGGTTCATCGCCGACCAGATCGCCCAGGTCGCCCCGGCGTCGGGTCTGCGGTTCGAGGTCGGCCGGATCGAGGGCGATCTTTTCGGCCAGGCTGTGCTGCACGATGTCGTATTGCTGGACCCCGAGGGCAAATTTCTGACGATCCCGGTGGTGGAGCTGGACTGGCGGCCGCTCAGCTGGATCACCAAGGGGCTGGACATCCGCAACCTGACCGCGCGGCGCGGTACGCTACTGCGTATGCCGGAACTGCTCCCGGGCGATCCGGACGCGCCGATCCTGCCCGATTTCGACATCCGGATCGACCGGTTCGTGATCGATAATCTGACTCTGGCGCCCGGCATTGCCGGAGACGAGGCGCAGCGGGTCAATCTGACGGCACAGAGCGACATTCGCGACGGCAGAGTTTTTCTGAAAGCCGATGGCCGCTTGGGACGGCGGGACCGCATATTCGCCTTGATCGATGCCGAACCCGACGGCGACAAATTCGACATTGAGATGCAGTACATCGCCCCGCAGGACGGGGTGCTCGCCGGAATGCTCGGTGCAGATGCACCCTACAGCGGGGTCATTACCGGCGACGGGACCTGGCGCAGTTGGACCGGTGCCTTGCTGGTCCGCCGGGCGGAAGACCGTGCAGCGGCATTCATGATCACCAATCGCGCCGGGAACTACACGATTTCCGGTCAGGCCTACCCCGCGCCATGGCTGACGGGCCTGCCAGCCAACGCCTTGGGCGAAGCGGTCGGATTGATCGCCAAGGGTACGCTGGAGGACAGCGTGTTGGACGGGAAAATGTGGGTGTTCGGCCGGGCGGTGGAAGCGACTGCCGCGGGCGTCGTCGACCTCGCGGGGAATGCATTCGAGACGCTTGAAGTCGGTGCGCGGTTGACCGATCCGGCGCTGCTTGGACCGGATTTGCGGCTCGAGGGGGCATCACTTGCCGCGACGCTGGATGGCCCCTTCCGCGACCTCGCGATCCCGCACGAATTGTCCATCGAACGTTTCGTATCGGGCGGCACAGTCATAACCGGCATTACCCAGCAGGGAACCGCAACCTACGACGGAACGCGGTGGGTGCTGCCGCTGTCGGCCGAGGTTGCGCGGGTCGCCACCGGCACCGCGCTGATCGATCCGCGGCTGGTAAACGGGCGGCTGAATGGTACCGTGGTCTATTCCGGCAACCGGGTATTATCTGACGATCTCGCGATCGATTTCGCCGATCTGACTGCGCGACTGGCCCTGCAGGGCGATGTGGCGCGCGGGGCCTATGCCTTGGTCGGACCGGTCAATGTTACCGGCCTGGCGCTAGAGAATGTCGGCAATGTCAGCGGCACGGCCAGAATCCTGCTTACCCTGCCGCCCTCAGCGCCGTGGACCCTTGCGGCGGATTTCGACGGGCACATTCCGAATGTCACGAACGACACTCTGGCCAATCTGGCGGGTAATGCGATCGCGTTTCGCGGCGGAGTGACGCTGGGCGGTGCGTCCACTGGCGGTCTCACTCCGCTCGAGTTCCGCAACGTCGTAATCGGGGCGAGCAAACTGTCACTGCGCCTGAATGGCCGGGTCAGCGATGGTACAACCACACTCGCCGGTTCAGGCAACCATACGCAATATGGCGACTTTACCGTCGAGGCGGCAGTCACCGACGCCGGACCCGAAGCAGTTCTGGTGTTCGCCAGCCCGCTGCCGGCAGCGGGTCTGACAGATGTCCGCGTGGCCATCGCGCCAACCGAAGAAGGCTTTGCCATCGAAACCGAAGGCGGATCGATGCTGGGTCCGTTTGCCGGACAGTTGGGGCTTTACGCGCCGGAAGGTGGCCCGACGCGGATCGCGGTTGAAACTCTGACCGTGTGGAAAACCTCCGTTACCGGCGATATCACCTTGTCCGACGCAGGCGCATCGGGTGCGCTCGCGCTCTCGGGCGGCGGTTTGGACGGCACCATAGCGCTGTCACCGCGCGGCGGCGGGCAGGCGTTCGATGTCGACATCCGCGCTCGGCGCGCTTCCTTTGGCGGAGAGACCCCGATCTCCATCGCCCGGGCCGACATCGAGGCAACCGGCCTGTTCCGTTCGAGCGAAGACGCGCTGGAAACCCGCAGCACCATCACCGGCAATATCTATGCAGAGGGCATCAGCTACGGAAGTCTGTTTGTCGGTAAGCTCGCGGCGAGGGCGGATCTGACCAACGGACAAGGGCCGATCACCGCATCGCTTTCCGGCCGCAGGGGCGGGCGGTTCAACCTGCAGATGAATGCCAATGTCGCCCGCGACCGGATCGATCTGGTCGCCAGGGGCGAGTTCGCCGGTCGCCGGATCGGGATGCCCCGCCGCGCGGTCCTTACCAGGCTCGAGGATGGCGGTTGGAGACTGGCGCCGTCGCAGCTTTCCTTCGGCCGCGGATTTGCGCTGGCGGAGGGACGCTTTGGCGGACGCGGGCTGACCGAGCTTGAATTCAAGTTCGCCAATATGCCGCTGTCGCTGGTCGACATCGCAGTAGCCGATTTCGGATTGGGCGGGACCATATCCGGGGTCGTGGATTATCGCGGTCAGGCAGGGCAACTGCCGGTCGGCAGCGCCCGGCTGAAGATCGATAATCTCAGCCGCTCCGGCCTGGTGCTGACCTCCCGGCCGATCGATGTGCTGCTGGTTTCGCGCCTGACCGGTAGAGGGATGGAGACGCGGGCGGTGATCGACGAGGGCGGGGAGCGCCGTGGACGGATGCAGGCGCGGATTACCGATATGCCCGCGTCGGGCGATCTGGTGGCGCGGCTGGAAGCTGGCAATCTGTTTGCACAGCTGCGTTTCGGCGGCCCGGCCGATGCTCTGTGGCGGCTTGCAGCGATCGAGACCTTCGACCTGACCGGGCCGGTTTCGGTGGCGGCGGACGTCACCGGGTCGCTCAACAACCCGCGCGTCCGGGGATCGGTTTCCAGTGACAGCCTGCGGATGCAAAGCGCCCTGTCGGGAACGGATGTGCGGGACATCACCGTGCGCGGCAACTTCGCCGGATCCTTGCTGCGCTTGACCCGCTTCAGCGGCACAGCGGTAAACGGCGGGAGCGTAAGCGGAAGCGGAACGGTGGAGCTGGGGGAAGTGACCACCGTCGGCCCCAAGATCGATATCCGGATTGCTGCCCGCAATGCGCGTCTGCTCGATGCGGCCGGGCTCAGCGCAACCGTGACCGGACCGCTGCGAATCCTGTCGAGCGGTTCGGGCGGGACCATCGCGGGCCGCCTCGAAGTAAACCGCGCGGCATGGACTTTGGGCACGGCAGCCTCGGCGGAAGAATTGCCGCGGATCAAGACCACGCAGATCAACACGGCCGCCGATATTGCACCGACACGGGCGCGTTCGCGGCCATGGCGGTACCTGATCGATGCCCGAGCGCGCAGCCGGGTGGATGTCGACGGGATGGGTCTCGACAGCGAATGGTCCGCTGATATCATCCTGCGCGGCACCACCAGCGATCCGCGGATCGGCGGGGAGGCGAACGTCATCCGCGGCAGCTACAGCTTTGCCGGAACGCGGTTCGAACTGACCGAAGGGGAGATCGATTTCGACGCCAATGTGCCGATCGATCCGCGCCTCAATATCGAGGCCGAGACTTCAGCCGATGGGCTGGATGTCACGGTGAGAGTCCAGGGAAGCGCATTGAAGCCCGAGATTACCTTCAGCTCGGTGCCGGCCCTTCCGGAAGAAGAAATCCTGTCGCGGCTGCTGTTCGGCGGATCGATTACCGAACTTTCCGCCACCGACGCGCTGCAACTGGGCGCAGCTCTGGCAAGCCTGCGCGGGGGCGGCGGAATGGACCCGATCAACCGGTTGCGGACGGCAATCGGTCTGGACCGGCTGAGGATTGTCAGCGCCGATCCCGCCCTCGGGCGCGGCACTGCCGTGGCGGTGGGCAAGAATATCGGACGACGGTTCTATGTCGAGATCATCACCGATGGCGGCGGCTACAGCGCAACCGAGGTGGAATTCCGCGTCACTAGCTGGCTCTCGCTGCTTGCCAGTATTTCCACCATCGGGCGCGAGAGCGTGTCGGCAGAAGTCAGCAAGGATTATTGACGGGGCGAGGGCTTCAACCCCCGGAATAGAGCTTTGCTTCTGCTGCGCGCCGGCGCGTGAGGCCTTTCATCACCCGGCCGCCCGCGCGGTTCCACCGGAAAAATTCCGCCTGCGCCCCGGCGTAGTCCTGCGCCCGGTGCAGGCGCGTCAGGGTTGCGCGCCGGATAGCTCCCGTATTGTAGTGGAAGCACACCAGCGCATCGAATTGCGCCTGCGTGGTGGGCGATCCCCCCAAGGCGTCGCTGACATCGGCGGCATAGCGGCGCAGGTCGGACGCGAGCCGGTCGTCGCACTCCTGCTGCGTCCAGATTGTATCCGGCGCGACACCCGCGCCAGTGGCACCCCATCCGAGGGTCCACGGCTCGGCGCCCGTGCCCGGATCGGGATACGCCTCGAACAATCCGTCAGCCCGCACCCTGGCGCAGCCCTCGAACTGCTTGATCAGCGCAATTCCCGCGGGCGAGACTTCGCGCGGAAACGGTTCGGCCGGAGAGGAAACACCGTCAGTGCTTGGTGAAGCGGCGAGCTCGATTGCCTGATCGAGCTTCATCACATCGGCCTGCACCAGGCCGCGCCCAAGAATCCCGCGCACCGTATCGAAAATCACCTTGCGGTCCATGCTGGAAGCCCTTTCATTCGCTTGAAGGGCGAGAGCAATAGGCATGACAGCACCTTGTAGGAAAATGGTTTTTCCGTTCCGCAGGCTCGGCTCAGAAGGATCTCTCGACTGGCTGGAGAGCAAGATTCCCGTTTTTCGTAAGTGGCCGCAGAGGAATGCTGCGCCCACGCTTACAAGAGACCATAGGACCAACGTAAAATGGCGACCGGAATGATCCAGTCGCCATTTTCTTCATTCAGCAGGTATTGTACAGTCCGGGGATCAGGCGCTGTAATACATATCGTATTCCACCGGACTTGGCGTGGTTTCCAGACGCAGGACGTCTGCCCATTTCAGTTCCATGTAGGATTCGATCTGGTCCTTGGAGAACACGTCGCCCTTGAGCAGGAAGTCGTGATCAATCTCGAGAGCTTCGAGAGCCTCTCTCAGTGAACCGCAAACGGTCGGCACTTCGGCCAGTTCGGCTGGCGGCAGGTCGTAGAGGTTCTTGTCCATCGCTTCGCCCGGGTGGATCTTGTTGGCGATCCCGTCGAGCCCCGCCATCAGCAACGCAGCCGAAGACAGGTAGGGGTTGGCCAGCGGATCGGGGAAGCGGAATTCCACACGCTTGGCCTTCTCGCCCGCACCATAGGGAATACGGCACGAAGCGGACCGGTTGCGCGCGGAATAGGCCAGCAGCACCGGCGCTTCGAACCCGGGCACCAGCCGCTTGTAGCTGTTGGTGGTCGGGTTGGTGAAGGCGTTGAGCGCCTTGGCGTGCTTGAT
>NZ_JAXMJI010000010.1:0-3210 GCF_034376665.1 Allopontixanthobacter sp.
TCCCATCCTTTCGACGCCCGACACTCGACACCCGACGCCCGGATCACAACCGCAACGCGCCCCCTCCCTTTTCTGCTTTCTTTGTGCCCTTTTGTGGCGATCCATCCTTTTCTCCCGTGTCCGCCTCCCGCTCCCCTTCTCCGCGCCTCCGCGCCTCCGCGTGAACCCGAAGCCGGAAACGGCACCACATTGCTTTCAATCTCGACCGTGAAATCCTGCGCCAGATCTCCCGGCGGCAGCAGGATCAACTGCACGCCCTCGCTATGCTGCGCCAGCATGGCGAGCGAGATGTCGCATTGCCCCTTCACCTGCCATTCGCCCTCCAGCGTGGCCATCCGTCCGGCGGAAATCAGCGCACACAGCCGCCCGTAGGCCGCGCGGTCCTGCGGATAGGCAAGGAAAGCCAACCCCTCGACCGTTTCGATCCGGCAGCCGATGACGGGCCGCAGCTTCAGCGTCTGCGCCTCCACATGCAGCCGCACCACGCCGGCCATGCTGTTGGCGTCGGCAATGCCCAGCGCATCATAGCCAAGACTGCGGGCTGCCAGCACCAGATCGACCGCATCGGACGCGCCGCGCAGGAAACTGAAGCAGCTGACCAGTCCCAGCTCGACAAACGGCGCGCGCGGCGGCGGCTCGATCAGGTCGGGATCGAGTTCGATCCGGCGTTTGTCGGGGGTGAGCGGGGCCTCCGGCATGATATTACCCGCACAGCCCCTGCAAGTACCAATCGGGCAGCCCCCCTCTCCCGTCGCCGAGCAACCCGTGGCGGTAGATCCAGTAGCGGCGGCCTTCGCCGTCCTCGATGCGGTAATAATCGCGCAGGCGGACGGTGGATCGTTCGCGCCACCATTCGGGGGCGATACGTTCGGGGCCTTCCACGCGGACGACTTCATGCACCTTTCCGCGCCAGCGAAAGCTGCGCGGGAAGCCGTCTGGCGTAGCATACAGCACGGAAATATATTCCGCCTTGTCCAGCAATTTCAACGGCCTTGCATGGAAAGCTAATTCGCCTTGCGATGCCGGTTCCGGTTCCAGCGGCGGCTGCCACCGCTGCGCGCGTTCAGGAATATGGCTGGCATGGGGCACCGGCCGCTGCACCGCCCGCGGGCCGAGCCGCACGCTCAGCCGGTCGATGCAGGCGGACAGCGAAGTGCCCTGCGTTTCCGCGGTGGTTTCGATATCGGCCTGTTCCAGCGACAGCGGCTCGGCCCAGCTGGCGCGCAGGCGGATGGTCTCGATCCCGAAACCCGCGTCGACATCGTCCAGCCTGGCCGCGAACAACCGGCAGATATGCACCGGATCGCGGGTGGCGGCGCTGAGTTCCAGCGGGCGGATCACCACTTCGCCGTCCACCCGCCACAGCCCCAGTTCCAACCGGCGGGCGCCCTGCGCGCTCCCTTCCAGCACCCGTGCCATGTCGGCGGCGAGATCGCGCACCACCTGGTCGAGCAGCTCGCGGTGGCGGATCGGTTCGGCCAGGCGGCGCTGGACCAGCGGCATGCGCTGCGGGATGACCGGCAGCAGCGGTTCGGGCACCTTGCCCAGCAGCTGATCCATCCGCATCAGCGGATTGGCGGCGGGCGAACGGCGATTGCGGAACCGCCGCATGATCGCATCGCGCCCCTTGGCATCCCCGAAACGGCCGGTCATGTCCCCCAGCCGCTTGAGGCCGAGCCGCCGGAGCACGGTGAGCACATCATCGTCCAGCCGGAGCGCGGCGACCGGCAGGCCGGACAGGCGCTCCACCGCGTCATCATCACCGGTCAGGATCGCCGCGCGCGGTCCGTAATGGGCCAGCCCCCATGCCGCACCGGCGGTGGGCGCGGCGGCGACGCGCACGGCCAGCGCGCGGCGGGCAAAGCACGCCTCCACATCGGCCAGCAGCCTTGCCTCCCCGCCGAACAGATGCGCCACGGCGGTAATATCGACCAGCAGGCCGTCCGGCGGGTCGAGCGCGGACCACGGCCCCCACCGCTGCGCCCACACGGCCAGCTTCTCCAGGAAATCGAGATCGCCCGCCGGATCGGATATGCGAACCGCCAGATCGGGGCACAGCGTCCGCGCATCGGCCAGCATCATCCCCGCCCGCGCGCCGGCGGCAAGACCGGCATCGTTGGCGGTGTCGATCCGCGGGCCATGCGCGGTTTCGGTAATCAGCGCGAGCGGTGCGGCGTCGGCCCCTTCGCCCCGCGCAATCCCTTCACAAAGCCGCCATCTGTCGGCCGACAGTCGGGCGATCCAGATCGACAGGATGCGGCGGGGGATTTGCGCCGTTTTCGGGGATGGTTTTGGGTTCGGGAATGTCATGGTGCATTTCGGGTGGCTTCTGGGCGGAAAGTCCGGCGGGGTCGCGGCGCAGGATCCATTCTCCCGGTGGATGCATACGGGAACGGAACAATTGCGCCCGCCATGCAGGGTGGCCGGGCGCATCGGCATTCCAGCGCGGGCGCAAGGACGGCGCGGCGCGGATATCCCAGCGCATCCGGGCAGAGGACAGATCGCGGCCCGCATCCAGCCGGACAAGCCATAGCGGGACCCCGTGCCGCTCCGCCGCCAGGCTGAGCCGGCGCGAGGCGGTAAAATTCAGCGCTCTGGGATTGCCGGTGACTTCACCGATCACGCAGGCCAGATCGCGGCACCGCACCCCTTCTTCCAGCGCGAACAGCAGATCTTCGGCTTTTTCCGCGATCACATGGATGACCCGGTGCCGCAGATCGGCGGGCAATCCAGGGCGATAGGGCCGTCCGGTCAATTTCACCGAGGCGCGGTCCTGCACCCATAATATCGCGCGCTGGTCGGAAATTTCCGCCACCCGCTTCGGCACTGCGGCTGGCTCCGGCTTTCGTGAAAGCAAGTGGTCCTGCGCCAGTGCCAGCGCCGCGCCTGCGCCGCTGGCATCGCGGCCCGAAGCAAACACTTCGCTGTGATACATCCCGCCCTGCCCCGGCATCCACTTGGCGGCGGCGTGCGCAGACACCAGCCCATGCGAAGTGGACGGCAGGTCGGCAATCACACCGGACAAGGGCGGGCAGGACTGGGAATGGGCATCGGTTTGCATAAGGGAACGACTCATTTGTTCCACTTATGTTCCAATTCTGCCGAATATGCAATTGCCGTTGTTCCAGCCCTGTTCCGCCCAAACCCCGCCTTCAAACGGAACAAAACCCCCCTTCGAAACGTCTAATTGCCAACCCCCATCAGGAGATA
>NZ_JAXMJI010000011.1:0-3875 GCF_034376665.1 Allopontixanthobacter sp.
GCCGGCCAACGAACCGCTCCCCCTCGACCAGGTCGAGCCGGCGGTGGACATCGTCAAGCGGTTCAGCACCGGGGCGATGAGCTTCGGCTCGATCAGCCGCGAAGCGCATACCACTTTGGCGGTGGCGATGAACCGCATCGGCGCGCGGTCCAACACCGGCGAAGGCGGCGAGGAAACCGACCGCTACACTCCGCTGCCCAATGGCGATTCGATGCGCTCCGCGATCAAGCAGGTCGCCAGCGGACGGTTCGGTGTAACCACCGAATATCTGGTCAATGCCGACGATATCCAGATCAAGATGGCGCAAGGCGCGAAGCCCGGCGAGGGCGGCCAGCTGCCCGGGCACAAGGTCGACAAGATCATCGGCGCGGTGCGCCATGCGACACCCGGCGTGGGCCTGATCTCGCCGCCGCCGCATCATGACATCTATTCGATCGAAGACCTGGCGCAGCTGATCCACGATCTCAAGAATGTGAACCGCGCGGCGCGCATTTCGGTCAAGCTGGTATCCGAAGTCGGCGTGGGCACAGTCGCGGCCGGCGTTTCCAAGGCGCGCGCGGATCATGTCACTATCTCGGGGTATGAAGGCGGCACTGGCGCATCGCCACTGACCAGCCTGACCCATGCGGGAAGCCCGTGGGAAATCGGCCTCGCCGAAACGCAGCAGACGCTGCTGCTCAACGATCTGCGCAGCCGGATCGCGGTGCAGGTCGATGGCGGCCTGCGCACCGGGCGCGATGTCGCCATCGGCGCGCTGCTCGGCGCGGACGAGTTCGGCTTTGCCACCGCTCCGCTGATCGCGGCAGGCTGCATCATGATGCGCAAATGCCACCTCAACACATGCCCGGTCGGCGTGGCGACGCAGGATCCGGTGCTGCGCGCCCGGTTTACCGGCCTGCCCGAACACGTGATCAACTACTTCTTCTTCGTCGCCGAGGAACTGCGCGAGATCATGGCGAAAATGGGTTTCGCGACCCTTGACGAGATGGTTGGCCGGGTGGACCGGATCGATATGCGCCGGGTGGATCGTCACTGGAAAGCGCAGGGCATCGACCTGACCCGTCTGCTCCACCGGATCGACCTGCCCGAAGGCACCCCGGTCCATCACACGATGAACCAGGAACACAATCTGGACGGCGCGCTGGACAACGATCTGATCGCGGCGTGCCAGCCGGCGCTGCTTCACGGCGAACCGGTCCAGCTTAGCCGCGAGGTGCGCAATGTGAACCGTACGGTCGGTGCGATGCTGTCGGGCGAGATCGCCAAGGCCTACGGTCATGCGGGGCTCAAGCCCGACACCATCCGGATCAATCTGAACGGCGTGGCCGGGCAAAGCTTCGGCGCGTGGCTGGTTCACGGCGTCACACTCGACCTGACCGGCGACGCCAACGACTATGTCGGCAAGGGCCTGTCGGGCGGCCGCATCATCGTGCGCCAGCCGGACGGCGTTTCCCGCGATCCGGCGCAGAACATCATCGTCGGCAACACTGTCCTTTACGGCGCGATCGCGGGCGAGGCTTATTTCGGCGGGGTCGCCGGCGAACGCTTTGCAGTGCGCAATTCCGGCGCGGTCGCGGTGGTTGAAGGCGCAGGCGACCATGCCTGCGAATACATGACCGGCGGCGTGGTCGCGGTTCTGGGCAGGACCGGGCGCAATTTCGCCGCGGGAATGTCCGGCGGGATCGCCTATGTCTATGACGAAGCCGGCAATTTCGCCGATCTGTGCAATCTGGCGCAGGTCGATTTGCTGCCGGTTTCAGCCGCTCCCGACGCGGAGGACGGCAGCGGCCGCCCGCAGCAGCGCGGCCGCAGTGTCTCCGATGCCGGAATGGGCGATATGCTGCGCCACGACGGGGAACGGCTGAAAGTGCTGGTGGAACGTCACAAGCTGCACACCGGCAGCGCACGGGCGGCCTATATCCTCGACAATTGGGACGAATGCCTGCCGAAATTCGTCAAGATCATGCCGCGCGATTATACCGCTGCGCTCCGCCAGCTCGAAGCCGAGCGGGACGAGGCAGCGACCGTGGCCGCAGAATGATGGATATTTTGTCATCCCAGCCAAAGCTGGGATCGGTTGGAACCGAAGTGCAGTCCGCCGGGCGATCCCAGCTTTCGCTGGGATGACGACACAGTTTAGGATTTAGTTGATGGGCAAAGACACCGGCTTTCTGGAAATCGACCGCAAGGACCGCGTCTATGCGGACCCCAAGGAGCGGCTGAAGCATTACCGCGAATTCGTGATTCCGCATGACGAACCGACGCTCAAACTGCAGGCGGCGCGGTGCATGGATTGCGGCATTCCCTATTGTCACAACGGCTGCCCGGTGAACAACATCATCCCCGAATGGAACGATCTGGTCTATCGCGGCGATTGGAAAAACGCGCTCGAAGTGCTGCATTCGACTAACAATTTCCCCGAGTTCACCGGCCGCATCTGCCCCGCCCCGTGCGAAGCGGCCTGCGTGCTCAACATCATCGATTCGCCCGTCACCATCAAAAGCATCGAATGCGCAATTGTCGACCGCGGGTGGCAGGAAGACTGGATCAAGCCGCAGCTTCCCGCGCGCCAGACCGGCAAATCGGTTGCCGTGGTCGGGTCCGGCCCTGCGGGCATGGCCTGCGCGCAGCAGCTTGCCCGCGCCGGGCACAAGGTCACCCTGTTCGAGAAGAACGACCGCATCGGGGGATTGCTCCGCTACGGCATTCCCGACTTCAAGATGGAAAAGCACCTGATCAACCGCCGCGCGGTGCAGATGGAGGCCGAAGGCGTGACCTTCCGCACTTCTGCAGAGGTCGGCGTGGATATTTCCTTCAAGAGCCTGCAGGAAAATTTCGACGCCATCGTGCTTTCGGGCGGGGCGGAAGACCCGCGCACGCTGGAAATTCCCGGTGCGGAACTGTCCGGCGTACGGCTGGCGATGGAATTCCTGACCCAGCAGAACAAGCGCAATGCGGGCGACGATGAACTCCGCGCCGCGCCGCGCGGTTCGCTCACCGCCACCGGCAAGCACGTGATCGTGATCGGCGGCGGGGACACCGGTTCCGACTGTGTCGGCACCTCCAACCGGCAGGGCGCGGCCAGCGTAACCCAGCTCGAAATCATGCCGCAGCCGCCCGAAAAGGAAGACAAGGCGCTGACCTGGCCCGACTGGCCGCTCAAGATGCGCACCTCCTCCAGCCACGAAGAAGGCGCGGCGCGCGACTGGTCGGTCATGGCCAAGCGGGTGATCGGCGCGGACGGCGATGTTACCGGGCTGGAATGCGTGCGCCTGTCGTGGGACGGCGGCAGGATGCAGGAAGTCGAAGGCAGCAATTTCGTGCTGCCCGCCGATCTGGTCCTGCTGGCGATGGGCTTTGTCGGCCCGAAGAAACACGGGTTGCTCGACCGCGCCGGCGTCGCCCTGACCGACCGCGGCACCGTGTCCGCCAACGAGGACGATTACGCCACCAGCGAACCCGGCGTATTCACCTGCGGCGACATGCGCCGCGGCCAGAGCCTGGTCGTCTGGGCCATCCGCGAAGGCCGCCAATGCGCCCGCAGCGTGGACATGGCGCTGATGGGCGCGAGTGAATTGCCGAGGTAGGATTGCGCGCTGTGGATTCGGAGCGTCGCTTAGCTTGATGTCAGCTTTGTCGTGGTTATCTGCCTTTGGCTTATGAGGCAGGTATCGGAAGGCTGCGAACAATGGCGAGCAGCTTTGAGTTCCTGTCTCTGTATCGATCTTTATCGCAACCGAGGTCTGCGACATAGTGTTGGTCAAAGCCGCGCCCAATCCAGCGAATGTAGATTGCGCCATTGTCGGTTACGAAGGGAATACCTTCTGGACACCGCCTTTCGCCCATTTCCTGAATACTTGCATCGGTGCGATTAA
>NZ_JAXMJI010000012.1:0-19625 GCF_034376665.1 Allopontixanthobacter sp.
GATCTGGGGCATTACGAACGCTTCACCGGTGTCTCGGCCCGGCAATCGGACAATGTCACCAGCGGCTGGATCTACCAGAAGATCATCGCCCGTGAACGTCGCGGCGATTACCTCGGTGCGACCGTGCAGGTAATCCCGCACGTGACCGACGCCATCAAGCAGTTCGCGCTGGCGGAAACCGAGGATCTCGATTTCGTATTGTGCGAAATCGGCGGCACCGTGGGCGATATCGAATCGCTGCCCTTCATGGAAGCGATCCGCCAGCTCAGGAACGAACTTGAACCGTTGCAGACGCTCAGCGTCCATGTCACGCTGGTGCCCTATATCGCGGCGGCGGGTGAGTTGAAGACCAAGCCGACCCAGCATTCGGTGCGCGAGCTGGCCGGACTCGGAATTCAGCCGGACATCCTGCTGTGCCGCAGCGAACATTTCATTCCGCAGACCGAGCGCAACAAGATTGCCCAGTTCTGCAACGTGCGGCCGGAAGCGGTCATTCCCGCGCTCGACGCGCCGTCGATCTATTCGGTGCCGCTGCAATATCACGAGGAAGGTCTGGATACCCAGGTCCTGCGCGGCTTCGGGATCACCGATGCGCCGGAGCCCGATCTTGCCCGCTGGCTCGACGTGACGGACCGGTATTTCCATCCCGAAGGCGAGGTAACGATTGGCGTGGTCGGCAAGTACGTCGGCCTGCAGGACGCCTATAAATCCCTCAACGAAGCGCTGATCCACGGCGGCCTTGCGAACCGGGTGAAAGTCAACATCCGCTGGATCGATGCCGAGATTTTCGAGCAGGAGGATGGCGACATCACCGCCCAGCTGGAACCGCTCCATGCAATTCTGGTCCCGGGCGGTTTTGGCGAACGTGGCTCGGAAGGCAAGATTGCCAGCGTCCGCTTCGCCCGCGAACGCCGGGTACCGTTTTTCGGCATTTGCCTGGGTATGCAGATGGCCTGTATCGAAGGCGCGCGGGCGGTTGGCCACAGCGCCGCTTCCTCCACGGAGTTCGGTGTCACCGATGAACCGGTGGTCGGGATCATCACCGAATGGATGAGCAAGGAAGGTCTGCAGCAACGCGAAGCGGGCGGCGATCTTGGCGGGACGATGCGTCTTGGCGCCTACCCCGCCAAACTGGCGGGCAATAGCCACATCAGCGCCATCTATGGCGGCGCAACCGAGATTTCAGAGCGCCATCGCCATCGCTACGAAGTAAATGTTGCGTATCGTGAGGCCCTCGAATCCGACGGGCTGGTGTTTTCCGGAATGTCCCCGGACGGGTTGCTGCCGGAAATCGTCGAGCGGCCCGATCATCCCTGGTTTGTCGGCGTACAATTCCATCCGGAATTGAAGTCACGCCCGTTCGACCCGCATCCGCTGTTCAGCGGGTTTATTGCCGCAGCGTTAAACCAGTCCCGACTGGTCTGAACTTTTTCTGTAAGCAGCGGCGGGGCGAAGCGTATTCTGCGCAATTCCTCCACGCTGTTCGACTTCGGCTAACTGCCGCCGCGAACGCGCGAATCTGTCTCAGGTTAACCATCTGGATTTATGTTGTTTCTTTTTTCGTTATCCTGATGCATTATAGTTTCATCAAGCAATTCCCCTGGGGGCGCGGTCGAATTGCTTGAGGGGGGATAATTATCAGCTTGTCCCGGGCTTCATCGTCTTCTGCGACCCGGACGATGAGACCCTGGCTTGGCGGCATTTCGGTGCTGCGGGGGCGATTCCTTGTGATTCGCCCCCATTCAATTCCACAAAATAAAAGCGGCCCGCTCCAACAGGAGCGAGCCGCTGCTGTTCAATCAATCGCGATAATCAGGCCGCGTTGGCTTCGCCTTGGGCGATTTTGCCTTGAACTTCGTCATCGGACTTGACGATTTCGAGGTTCGTGTGACCGTTGACCGCAATTTTCTTCGGCTTCATCGCCTCCGGCACTTCGCGCACGAGGTCGATATTCAGTAGGCCGTCTTCCAGCCGGGCGTTCTCCACTCTTCCGAAATCGGCCAGTTCGAACCGGCGTTCGAACCCTCTGTTGGCGATGCCGAGATGCAGCATTTCGCCATCGACTTCGCTTTCGTCGCGCTTCTTTCCCTGCACGATCAGCAGGTTCTGCTGCGCGGTGATGTCGATATCGGCGGGTTTGAAGCCGGCTACGGCGAGCGTGATGCGGTAATTGTCTTCGCCCTGCTTCTGGAGGTTGAAGGGCGGGTAATTGTCACCGCCGCCGCTGTTGCGGGCCTGGCTTTCGAGCAGGTCGAACAGGCGGTCGAAACCTACGGTGGAACGGCGGTAAGGGGTAAAATCAAGACGTGACATCGGTACAAATTCTCCTTTGAGCAATTTGACTGGACATGACCCGCATTGCGGCACCATGTCAGCGAAACACCCGTGCCCATTGCGGCGCGCGGGAGTGACACTAAAATAGGAAATCACCTGCGCCTTGCAAGATTTCCAGGCATCAAAAATGCACACGCCTCCAGAAGGAAACAGAATGAGTACCCCAACAATCGATATCTATACCAAATTCGGTTGCGGATATTGCTATCGCGCCAAGCAGTTACTCAAGCGCAAGGGCGTTGCGTTCAACGAACACGACATAACTCTGGGCGGCCCGAAGAAGGCCGAGATGCAGTCCCGCGCTCCCTTAGCGCGAACCGTGCCGCAAATCTTCATCGGCGATACCCACGTAGGCGGTTCGGACGAACTGGCCGCGCTGGAACGCAGCGGCAAGCTCGACCAGATGCTGGCATAGGACCAGTCTGCCAGATGCCCCGTGCCGCGATCCTGCAAATGACCTCCGGGATCGATCCGGCGAACAACGCTGCGGCACTTGTCGCGGCGGTAGCGGAAGCTAAATCGGGCGGAGCGGACATCCTGTTCACTCCCGAAATGTCCGGACTGCTCGACCGCGACCGGACCCGCGCCGGGCCGAAGATCGTTGCCGAGGCCGAAGACCCGGTTCTGGCAGTCGTCCGCAATGCCGCCCGTGAACACGAAGTGTGGGTCGCACTCGGGTCGCTGGCTGTTGCGGTGCAGGGCGAGGGGGCCCCAAAAACCTGGGTCAACCGTTCGCTCCTGATCGATGACAAGGGACGGATCGCCGCGCGCTACGACAAGATGCATATGTTCGACGTCGATCTGGAAAGCGGCGAAAGCTGGCGCGAATCCGGCGCCTACACTGCCGGCGATGAAGTGGTGACCGCACAAACTCCGGTCGGCAGGCTCGGCCTGACGGTCTGCTATGATCTGCGCTTTCCCGCACTGTTCGATGCGTTGGGCCGAGCTTCTTGCGATGTCCTTGCCATTCCGGCAGCGTTCACCGTTCCCACCGGCCGCGCGCATTGGCACGTGCTGCAGCGTGCCCGCGCCATCGAGGCCAGCGCCTTCGTGATCGCCGCAGCACAGGTCGGCGAACATGAAGACGGGCGCAGGACCTATGGCCACAGCCTGGTTGTCGATCCGTGGGGCGAAGTGTTGCTGGATATGGGCGTAGAGGCGGGGCTGGGCTTCGCCGAGATCGACCTTTCGCGCATCGCAGAGGTTCGCAAGCAGCTTCCCAGCCTTGCCAATCGGCGCGAAATGCCCAAATCGCTTACGTAATGATCGTATTCGACCTTTGCTGCGCTGCCGGACACCGATTCGAAGGCTGGTTCGCTTCGTCCGCCGACTTCGTTTCGCAGGGGGAAAGCGGTCTGCTGACTTGCCCCGAATGCGGATCCCCGGATGTGGCAAAGGCCCCGATGGCGCCGTCTGTCCCGGCAAAAGGCAACCGGCGCAGCGAAGTGGCTCCCAGCGCCAACTCGGTGCGGCCAGTATCAAATGCCGAAATGGAACCCGAAGTGGTAAAGGCGATGAAGGCGCTCGCAAAGGCGCAGGCGAAGGCGCTCAAGGACAGCACCTGGGTCGGGGACAAATTCGCCGAGAAATCGCGTGCGATGCATTATGGCGAGGCCGACAGCGCGACGATCCACGGTCAGGCGACGCTGAAGGAAGCGAAGGAACTGGCAGACGAGGGGATTGCTGTCGCGCCGTTGCCATTCCCGATCGCCCCGCCGGAAGATCTGAACTGATTGCAAGCGCGCGGCGACCGCTCTAAACGACGCTGCGAGTGCGCCCGTAGCTCAGCCGGATAGAGCACCAGATTCCTAATCTGGGGGCCACAGGTTCAAATCCTGTCGGGCGCACCAGGATCTCGTGAAAATAGATCCGGATCACTTGTTGGTGGTGGCGCTTTGAAACCCGTGATATATGAATGACCTCTTTCGCGTTGAGGGGGCAATGCGGCCATGATCGATCTAGCCGATTTTACATTTTTCAATTCGATCCCGTCACCATTTTCTGATGGCACATCGCAATGATGGGGCGGCTTTGGCTAATTCCTTTTGCGGGGATGTGCATCTACTCTGCGGTACTTTTAGGCATCGAAGCGTCGACGTCCCAGGATGTCGCTCGGATTTACTTCACGGATATCGGTATGCCATCCAAGCCCGGACGGTTTGCACCGGCCACCGGCCACATAGGTTATGGTGTAAACACGAGCCTTTCGGCATTCTTGTTCGAATGCGCTGGGGCATTCGCTATCTTTGCCGCTCTTGCGGATCGGAAGCCTTACTCAAGAGCAGCGTTATTCTTTTTCCTTCAGGGGCTTATCTTCGTGTACTTGGGACTTGATGATCGCTTCATGCTTCACGAGCGGTTAGGGGCGATGCTGAACATTTATTCGTCCATTGTCCTTATCCTCGCCGTAATCTTGAATGCGCTTCTGTATTTATGGCTTTTTAGAAGTTCCTATTTCAACGGCAGAATGGTGATATTGCTTTTGGTCGCCGGTGGTTTGAGCGGTGCAATGCTCGCCGTCGATTTTGTCTGGCCGAAGGATATGGTGCTCCGGTTGAGCGTTGAGGACCTCCTCAAGAGTTGGTCGGGCTTCTTTTTCCTGTTGTTTGCCTGGGAGGCTGCACGATTTCGTCTGGTCGGGCAGCCGCAGGGCGAACGCGCTGCAAGATTTCCAGACAGTTTGATTTCGAAAGTTCCCGCCCGCTGGCGAGATCGCTTTACTGCTTAGGCGCTGACCTTCGGGACTTACGAGGCACTAAGTCCAAGCGGTTCACTTGCGGATCAATCCAGCATCAGTGGTCCGTGGTTGAGATGGGGCAGCACGTGCCGCGCGAACAGGTTCAGCGCTGGTCATGGCAAATCCTCTCCGCGTGAGGCGACCAGCACGTCGTACCAGTCGTTCCTCGCCCATGTGATGTCATAAGCGGTTGCCGCTTCGGCAATCCGCCTCGGGTTCTGGGTGCCCACAATCGGGATGATCCCGGCGGGGTGTGCCATCAGCCAGCTGTATGCGGCAGCGGTGCGGCTGGCACCCTGCGGCTGGGCCACTCGATCGAGCGCCGCCGCAACCGTTTGCTCGCGGGCGCTTTGCGGATCGGCAATCCGGCCGCCGCCCAGCGGCGACCATGCCAGAACCGCCATTCTGTGCTGCATGGCCATGTCGAGTTCGCCGTTCTCGAGCGGGTTGAGGCATAGCGCGGAAATCTCCGGCTGCGTGCTCGCCAACGGCAGTTCGAGAAATGCCTGCAAGGCTTCGATCTGCGGGCGGGTGAAATTCGACACGCCCAGCGCGCGAATTTTTCCGGCCCTGACCGCGCGGTGCAATGTCTCGGCAATCTCGTGCGGATGGGTGAGGATATCGGGGCGGTGGATCTGCCACAGATCCATCCTGTCGGTACCAAGCCGGGCAAGCGAGGCATCGATCGCGGCGGTGAGGTAGGCGGCGCTGCTGTCATAGGGACGCGGCGGCAGGATTCCGCCTTTCGACGCCAGCACCATCCTGCGGCGGAGCGAAGGGTTTTCGGTAAATATGCAGCCCAACAAGCTCTCTGCGTTGCCGAAACCGCCAGAGCCGTCGAAGCCATAGATATCCGCGGTGTCAAAAAAATCGATCCCGCTGTCGAGCGCCGCCTCGATCAAGCGCAGGCCTTCATCGGGCGAGCCGGTAAACCGCCACATTCCCCAGGCGAGGCCGGAAACTTCGATCCCGCTCGTGCCCAAGGGGCGCCGGCGCGGCGGGGATGGCAGTTGGGTCATGCTACTGGTCGATCCGTTCTGGTGTCTGCGGCAATCGTGCCGGGAAGGAGGGGGGCAACCGAATCGCGCTCGATCAACTCGTGCTGCAGGCGGCGGTGAACAAGGGTTTGCCCGGTCAGTAGCAGTTCGGTCACGGGGGATGACAGGATGCTATCACCAGGTCGGTTCCGAGCGAATATTGATCCTGGCATTCGGCAAACTCCACCTGGTCGGGGTAATGCAGAAGCAGCGGCCGTTGCAAGGGCAGCCCGGTTTCCGCAGCTTCGCCGATCAGGTGGCGGAAGTAAGGGGCGTCCGGTCGATTGCCTTCGTGGCTGCGCAGCGCGAAAATTCGCTGATCGAACGCGGGTTGAAGGGGCGCTTCCCGCAAGGAAAGCGCCCCAGCCGGGTTGCCACGGGAACCCGGCGGCGGCAGACGGGGCTGACGTGCAACCGCTCGCGCATCTGGAGAAGAAAGTGATCCGTCCATGACCAGCATCGTTGCCTTGGGCGGAACCCCGCGTCCCGGTTCATCGACCGAGAAGATTCTCGCGATTGCCTGCCGGGCGGCCGAAGCGGCGGGGGCCACCATCACCCACTTCGACGGTGCCTATATGAGCTCCCTGCCGTTCTACGGCGGTCCCGGCCACAGCAAGGAAGCGGGCGAGGAAATGGTTGCTGCCCTGCGCGCGGCGGACGGGGTGCTGATCGCATCCCCCGGCTATCACGGCAGTATCTCCGGTCTGGTCAAGAATGCGCTCGATTATATCGAGGACCTGTCCACCGACACGCGGCCCTATCTCCACGGACGGCCGGTGGGTCTCATCGCAACGGCCTTCGGCCATCAGGCGGCAATGAGCACGCTGCTGACCCTGCGCACGATCGCCCACGCCTTGCGCGGCTGGCCCACGCCGGTCGGCGCGGCGATCCGCACCACTCCGGAGACCTTCGATGAAAGCGGCGCCATTCTCGACGCCGGAGCACGGATCCAGCTGGAGCTCGTCGGGCAGCAGGTTGCCGGAGCCATGGGGAGGCTGACGTGAAGACTGCTGCCGGGCTGCACGCAATCGGCGAGCATCTATCCGCGGGCGGCATAGTGATCCTGTCCGGCGATGCCTTGCGCGAAGGCGATCTCGACTTCGCCATGGCCGCGAGCCGGGTGACGGCAGAGGCGATCAACTTCATGGCGCGCCACGGACGCGGCCTGATCTGCCTCGGGCTGACGCAGGAACGCGCTGCGGAACTGGGGATTACGCTGCAGAACCGCGGAACCACTGCCGACAGCGGCCGACCCTTCGGCGTTTCGATCGAGGCGAAGCACGGGGTCGATACGGGTATCTCGGCCCATGACCGCGCGCATACGATCGCGGTCGCGATGGCCAGCGACGCCCGCGCGGGCGATCTGGTCAGCCCCGGTCATGTCTTCCCTCTGATTGCGCATCCCGGCGGGGTCGAGGCACGCCTTTCCACGCTGGAAGCGGGCATCGCACTGTGCCGGAATTTCGGCCTGGGAGACGGAGTGGTGCTGTGCGCCATCCTGCGCGCGGACGGGACAATGGCACGGGTGGAAGATATGGCGGAATTCGCCGGGGCCCATGCCACCCCGATTGTCGACATCACGGCGCTGGTTGGTGGCTGACCGGAGCCGATGACTGGCAGGACTATTCGTTGGCGGAATGCAGCCAATCTGCATGGCGCGGGGCCTTTTTTGTCAGGCTCCATTCCTCCAGCATCGGCATCGCCACTCGCTTCAATTCGGCATATTGTTCGGGAGTTCCGATGTCGGCCGCCAGTTCGATGCGGTGGCCGTTGGGATCGAAGAAATAGATCGATTTGAAGATGCCGTGGTGCGTCGGTCCGAGCACGTCGATGCCTTCGCTTTCGATATGCTTCTTCGCGGCGAGCAATTCTTCCTCCGAACCGACCTTGAACGCGAGGTGCTGGACCCAAACCGGCGTGTTTCCGTCGCGGCCCATTTCCGGCTGCGTGGGAAGCTCGAAAAATGCCAGGACATTGCCGTTCCCGGCGTCCAGGAAGACATGCATATAGGGGTCGTGTTCACCGGTGGAGGGCACCTTGTCTTCTGAGAAGGCAGAGGTGTATTCCATCCCCAGCACGCGGTCGTACCATTCGACCGTTTCCTTCGCATCCCGGCAGCGATAGGCGGCATGGTGGACGCCGCCGAGTTTGATCGGATGGCCCGTTTTGCTGTGATCGGATGTCATTCTGCGGGCTCCTTCTCGGCCCCCTTGAGGGTACCCCGTTTCAGCTGGTCCGCCTCGATCGACTTGAACAGCGCGGTAAAATTGCCTTCGCCAAACCCTTCGTCCTTCTTGCGCTGGATGAATTCAAAAAACACCGGGCCGATGGTGGTCTGGCCGAAAATCTGCAGCAGCAGGCGGGGATCGTTGTTTTCGGTCGATCCGTCGAGCAGTATGCCGCGTTTGCGCAATTCCTCCACCGGTTCGCCGTGGCCCGGCAGGCGGTCCTCGAGCATTTCGTAATAGGTTGCGGGCGGGGCGCTGGCGAAGGGAGTGCCGAAGGCTTTCAGCTTGTCCCACGACGCGTAGAGGTTATCGCTCGACAGAGCGATATGCTGGATGCCTTCGCCGTTATATTGGCGCAGATATTCCTCGATCTGTCCGCCGCCGCCCGCGCCTTCTTCATTCAACGGAATACGAATCTTGCCATCCGGCGCAGTCATTGCTTTCGATGTCAGGCCGGTATATTCCCCCTTGATGTCGAAATAGCGGATTTCGCGGAAATTGAAGATGCGTTCATAGAACGCCGCCCAATGCGCCATCCGGCCGCCATAGACATTGTGGGTCAGGTGATCGATCACTTTCATGCCTGCGCCGACCGGCCATTTTTCGGTCCCGTCTTCATAGATGAAATCAATGTCGTATATCGACAGGCCTTCGTGATGTTCGTCGGCATAGCGGTCGACCAGGTAAATCAGGGAATGGCCGATGCCGCGAATTGCAGGAATGCGCAGTTCCATCGGTCCGGTCTGTGTTTCGGCCGGTTCAGCGCCGCGTTCCAGCGCTGTTTCATAGGCCTGTTTCGCGTCGCGGACACGGAATCCCATCCCGCAGGCAGAGGGGCCATGCTCGGCAGCGAAATAGGCGGCGGGGCTTTTCGGTTCGTAATTGGCGATCAGATTGATCCCGCCCTGCCGCCACAATTGGACGTCCTTGGAACGGTGGCGCGCGACCATGGAGAAGCCCATCGCTTCGAATACCGGTTCGAGCGTACCCTTTTCCGGCGCGCTGAATTCGACGAATTCGAAGCCATCGAGGCCAATGGGATTTTCAAACAGGTCAGCCATGGAAACGTCCTAAACTAGTTACATCAGTAACTATATACACCATCAAGGACCCTCGTGTCAAAGCTCCGCTCGGTCCTGTTCCGCCGCCCCGGACACAAATAGCACTTGAATAGACCGTTCAACTATGATTCTAGATGGTTAATGACACGCCAGTCGCACAAGATCAGTTTGCCCAGGGAGAAATGGACCCAGGGCCTTGCGCTGGCGCTTCTGCTGCTGATCGGCGGCTTGGCGATTGCGGGTCCCAGCGGTCTGCTGGCGTGGAGCGAAAACCTCCAGCTGCTGGAGCAACGTCAGGCGCACATTTCCAAGCTGAAGCAGGAGCGCGCAGCGCTGGCAAATCAGGTCGCCCTGTTAAATCCGGAGAACGCCGATCCCGACAGGGTCGGCGAGCGTCTGCGCCGGGATTTCAACGTCGTCCACGAGGACGAGGTGGTCCTGATCCTCGACGAAGAATGAGCCTTCCGCTTTGCTGGACAGCGCCTGCAAATGAATGGCCAACCTTGCGACGCTAATGGGATTTCGTATGCATAGACGTTGCGCCAACCGCGGGGTTGCGTCATAGCTTGCAGCATAATCCAGCGTAGCAGGCTCGCCGCCCGGTAGCGCAAGAAAACGTCATTTTGAGGATCCCAGCATTGGCCAAACCCGCCCAGAAAGCCGCCTCCCCAACCGCGTCGAAACCTGCCCCGAAGCCCGCAGCGAAGTCCGCAGCAAAGCCGGCGGCCAAACCGAAGGCGCGCGGCAAGTCGGTCGAGAGTGATGAGGATTTCGCGCTGCGCAGCCTCCAGATGGTGCATGAGGAAAACAAGCGGTTCGATGCAAGCGACGAACAATTGCTGCAATTCTACGAACAAATGCTGCTGATCCGGCGGTTCGAGGAAAAAGCGGGTCAGCTCTACGGTCTTGGCCTCATCGGGGGCTTCTGCCACCTTTACATCGGCCAGGAAGCGGTTGCCGTCGGTCTCCAGTCTGCTCTCACGGAAGGTCTCGACAGCGTAATCACCGGATACCGCGATCATGGCCATATGCTGGCCTACGGGATCGATCCGAACGTGATCATGGCCGAACTGACCGGGCGCCAGGCAGGTATTTCCAAGGGCAAGGGCGGGTCGATGCACATGTTCTCGACCGAGCATAAATTCTATGGCGGTCACGGCATCGTCGGCGCGCAGGTTTCGCTCGGCGGCGGATTGGCGCTGGCGCATAAGTACCGCGAAGATGGCGGGCTGTGTCTCGCCTATTTCGGCGACGGCGCGGCGAACCAGGGCCAGGTTTACGAGACATTCAACATGGCCGCACTGTGGAAGCTTCCGATTGTGTTCGTGATCGAGAACAACGGCTACGCGATGGGCACCGCCGTCAAGCGCAGCAGCGCGGAAACCGAATTCTACCGCCGGGGCACGGCGTTTCGCATTCCCGGCATGGATGTGAACGGAATGGATGTGCTGGAAGTGCGCGCCGCCGCCGAAATCGCCTTTGCCCATGTGCGCGAAGGCAAGGGGCCGGTGCTGATGGAACTCAACACCTATCGCTATCGAGGGCATTCCATGTCCGATCCGGCCAAATACCGCACCAGGGAAGAAGTGCAGGACCAGCGCGAACACAACGATCCGATCGAACGGATCAAGAAAGAACTGGCCGAACGCGGCAAGACCGAAGATGAAATCAAGGCAATCGACAAGGCTATTCGCGCGCGTGTGGCGCAGGCCGCCGATTTCGCCGAGAATTCGCCCGAACCGGATCCCGCCGAACTCTATACCGACGTGCTGGTGGAGTCCTACTGATGGCCGTTGAACTGAAGATGCCCGCGCTTTCCCCCACGATGGAGGAAGGTACCTTGGCCAAATGGCTGGTCAAGGAAGGCGATCATGTCGGCCCCGGCGATATCCTGGCCGAGATTGAAACCGACAAGGCGACGATGGAATTCGAAGCCATCGATGAAGGCACTGTCGGCAAGATCCTGATCGAGGAAGGGACCGAAAATGTTGCTGTGGGCACGGTGATCGCCATGCTCTCCAGCGATGACGACGATGGGAGCGAGGCACCGGCACCGGCTCCGACACCCGCATCATCGGAAAAAGATGAAGACCTCGGGGAGGGCAAGGACGTCGGCCGCGAAGCGAGCGAAGCCGAGATCACCAAACCTGTCGCAACCAAGGCCAAGCGCGATCCCGAAATCCCGCACGGCACCAACATGGCGAACATCTCCGTGCGCGAGGCGCTGCGTGACGCGATGGCCGAAGAAATGCGCCGTGACGAGCGCGTGTTCGTGATGGGTGAAGAAGTCGCCGAATATCAGGGTGCCTACAAGGTAACGCAGGGCCTGCTCGCGGAGTTCGGCCCCAAGCGCGTCATCGACACGCCGATTACCGAATATGGTTTTGCCGGGATCGGCACCGGAGCGGCGATGGGCGGCCTGCGCCCAATAGTCGAATTCATGACCTTCAATTTCGCAATGCAGGCGATCGACCACATCATCAATTCCGCGGCGAAGACCAATTATATGTCTGGCGGTCAGATGCGATGCCCGGTGGTGTTCCGCGGCCCGAATGGCGCGGCCAGCCGCGTCGGTGCGCAGCACAGCCAGAATTACGGCCCGTGGTATGCCAGCGTACCGGGCCTGATCGTGATCGCACCCTATGATTCTGCCGACGCCAAGGGCCTGATGAAAGCAGCCATCCGCTGCGATGACCCGGTAGTTTTCCTCGAAAACGAACTGGTTTACGGTCGCAGTTTCGAACTCCCCGAACTGGACGATCACGTGCTGCCGATCGGCAAGGCGCGGATCATGCGCGAAGGCTCCGATGTGACCATCGTATCCTATTCCATTGGAGTCGGAATGGCGCTCGAAGCGGCGGAGAAACTGGCGGAAGAGGGCATCGATGCCGAAGTGCTCGATCTTCGCACTTTGCGCCCGCTGGACAAGCAGGCGGTGCTGGACAGCTTGGCCAAGACCAACCGCGTCATCGTGGCGGAAGAAGGCTGGCCGACTTGCTCCATCGCGTCCGAAATCATCTCGATCTGCATGGAAGACGGGTTCGACCACCTCGATGCGCCCGTCCTGCGGGTGTGCAATGTCGATGTGCCGCTGCCCTATGCCGCCAATCTGGAGAAGATCGCGCTGCTCAACAGCGGCGCGATTGTCGAAGCAGCGAAGAAGGTTACCTACCGCTGAGGGTGTTTGGCGTCAGGCTCAGCTAGGATCGCTGCTACCAGAGCAGCGGATCCACTCAT
Source organism: Allopontixanthobacter sp. (assembly GCF_034376665.1). Lineage (NCBI taxonomy): Bacteria > Pseudomonadati > Pseudomonadota > Alphaproteobacteria > Sphingomonadales > Erythrobacteraceae > Allopontixanthobacter > Allopontixanthobacter sp. Next base: position 12,635 of record NZ_JAXMJI010000012.1, read on the forward strand.
GCGCCCGAACTGGACCGATTCTAGGGTTCGATCAAATCACCGGTGTCGCCATCGGCATCGACGACAAAAATGGGGCGTGAATAGGAAATTGTCGTATCGGGAAGATCGATAAACGGCAGGACGTCGTTCGGTGTGTAGGCAATCCGAACGGTGATTTCCTTGGCGCCCGTTACCCTTGATACAGGTTCGGTCGTGGTGGTGACTTCCAGCAGGTCGGGATTCAGCAGATAAGGCGCATTGACTCCGACGCCGCGGACGACCGACTGGATGTCCTGGTTGGCCATGTCGTTGCCCTTCTGGAACTCGATCATCACCAACCTGCCGGCATCCGAAGTGAGAGACCGAACCGCATTGTAATTCTGCAGATATATGCCGGTCTGAAACACGCCGAACATCATCGTTATCAGCAGCGGTCCGAGCAGGGCAAATTCGATTGCAATTGCTCCACTACGATCACCGATCAGGTGCCGGAAGTTTTTCCTGTTTGTCATGATAACAGCACCACCATGCGATTGACCTGCAAATTGACTGGCCCGCCCACGCCAAATTGCGTCCAGACCGGCGTATAGGTGTCTCTGATCACGATATTAACATAGGAAGTGACGACCGCACCCGTCGGGCAATTTTCCTTGGCGGACACGCGATTTGTGCTGGCGTTGCACCGATACATCCGCGTCACCGTTACTTTGTCTGGCGGAAGATCGAGCGAATCTGCGATGATGTCTCTAATCTGGTCAGCGTTGGTCGCGGCACCTTGTGCGGCAGCCATGGCAATGGTTTCTCCCTCGGAAGCGCCGGATTGGAGTTGATGCTGGCGCGACACGATGGTGCCGGCTTCGAATGTCCCGAGGGCCATCAAGATAAGCACCGGCGCCACGATCGCGGTTTCGATTGCCATGGAACCGCGCAGGTCGCGCAGCAGATCGTGGATGCGATGTGCCATGATCATGCCACCAACCTGACGCTGGCTACCGAACTGCCGACTGAGGTCGTGCTGTCCGGCGGGCACAGCGTTTCCAGCTTGGCGTTGCCGAGAACCTTGATCTTGTAGGCCGAGATTTGCAGGCATTGCGCGGTTACATTGGCAGTCCCGTTCACCGTCAGCGTTCCGTTGGGGAAATACATCAGCCCCTCGATCAGCGAATTGGAATTCCCATTCAGCTGATGGCCCGGCTCGGGCGGTGAACTATTGCGGTCTTCGAAGATGAGGATATCGGCCAGCCGATTTGCATCTTCCGCATAGATCGTACCTTCGTAGAAAGAGGCCCCTGGCGGGGAGAGGGAAATCCGATTGTTGTTGCCATTCCCTCCCAACTTCAACCTGGCACCGTTTTTGAGAACGAAGACGACGCCAAGTCCGGTTACGTTGTAGTTGGCTGACAGGTCAAGGAGGCCGCCATCGATGACGTAAATTCCCTGGTTCAACACGGTTGTGCACGACACTATGAGGCTCGAATAGGTGCCGGCTTGCAGAGAAGCCTGCCTGTTGCCGCCTTGTCCGGCACAATTATACGTGCGCTGACGGTCATCAGTTGGCGGATCAAGGTCCGCGTAGATGTCCTTGAGACCGGTGGCCCCTTCGGTGACGACGCCTTCGTTTTCCTCGGGCACTGTGGCCTTGCCGCAGGTCACGATTGAGTCGGTGTCGACAATCGCAGAAGAATCGATCACCACCGCATCATCGGAACAGGACAATGCTGCCAGACCGCATTTCGCAGAAACCGTCGCATTCCCGCCAATATCCAGGGAGGTGCCATTTTCCGCCAGAGCGACAAGGCAGGCCTGATACGTACCCCCCGGTGCGAACGAGGCTTGCGCCGTTGCCCGAATGGTGACCGCGCTGCCAGTTAGGAAACTGCTGAAAGGCAGCGACTTGGTCGCTGTGGCGCGAACAATCACGCTGTTGTTTGTACCCGCGGCGTAATTGGCGATGGATATGGACGGGACCTCCGAGGCGAAACCCTTCACCTTGTCGAGATTAGCTTCATATTCCTGCTTCGCACGGGTTTCAAAATAGTCCTTAGAATCCTCATGCGCCAGAGCCAATGCGCCGGCATAGGCCGCCTGATCGACAGAATGCTGGAGTTCCCGTTTCCACATATACCATTGCGCGGTGTCTACGCCAAAGCCCGCTCCGCCGATGAGCGCAGGCATCCCGATTGCAACGAGCATTGTGGCATTGCCGCTCAGATTTGAGCGGATCTTGCCAACGAAGCGACGGATTGCCCCCATCAGAAGTACCTTCCCGTTCAGGATTCCAATTGATTAGACCGGGCATTACGTTGGGATTGGTAACGGGTCTGATAAACTTCCTGGTTAAAAATTTCTTACGCCAACGCGGCAGCAGGCGAGTTGACTTGCCACGCCGGTCGTGGCGAGGGACATTTGATGGATGACCTTCGACCTGACGGATTACCGCCCCTGTATCGGCTGGCGCTGGCCTATTCGCCCGCACATCTCCGCTCGGTATACTTGTGCCTGATGGCCCTCGATCAAAAGCTCGCCCAGATTATCAGCCAGGCGAGCGAGCCGTTGCTGGCGCAAATGCGGCTGGCATGGTGGCGCGATCAGCTTGCGAAGCCCGCAGAGCAACGGCCGAACGGCGAACCGCTTCTGGTTGCCATCGGTGACGCCTGGGCCGGCGAGGAACCCGCCTTGCGGGCGCTTGTCGATGGGTGGGAGGAACTGCTGACCGATCCGCCATTGCCTGACAGTGCAGCAGAAAACTTCGCCGAGGGGCGCGCGGCAGCGTTTGCGGCCATTGCCCGGCTGGCGGGCGTGGACGATGGCCAAGGGGCTGTATCCCTGGCCGCGCGGCGCTGGGCACTGGCCGATCTGGCGGCCAAGACATCCGCCAGCGACGAAAGGGCCGGAGTGGTCGCAATAGGGCTGGCGTTGGGGAGCGATCCCGTCCGCCTGCCGCGCGCGATGCGGCCGTTGCTGGTGCTGGACGGTCTGGCGCGGACGTCCTTGGCGGCCGGCGGCGCGCCCCTGATGCAAGGCCGCCGCAACTTGTTGTCTACAATGCGGCTTGGTTTGTTCGGCAGGTAGTCTATGCTGCAGAAATCGCAGGGGAGTTTCGCAGATGAACCGGATTTTGCTCGGCGCGTTATGCGCGTTGATGCTGGTGGGCGTCGGGATGTTCTGGTGGCAAGGCAGGGCTGAAGTCGAACAAGGCGCGCCGCCGCCGCTTGCTCTGCCGGCGGAGCCATCAGGGCCGGAAATTCCGGTGTCGGATGCCGATGATCTGACCGGCCCCGCGCCGCCCGAAGCCACCGAACTCACACGCGAACAGCGCCGCTTCTTCCGCTACGACCAGAACCGGGACCGGATTATTACCCGTAACGAAATGCTGTCCAGCCGGACCGACGCATTCCGCAAACTGGATCAGGACGGCAACAATCTGCTGTCGTTCGAGGAATGGGCAGTGGCGACTGCGACCCGTTTCGATCAGGCCGACCGCAACCGGAACGGAAAACTAACGCCGGAAGAATTTGCAACCACCAGGCCGAAACCGGCCGCAAAGCCAGTCTGCCGCTGCTAGGCGGATACCAGCTCGCTCGCCATCAACCAGGCAGCGAAATCGCTCTTGCCGCGTGAGGTGTAGGCTTCCTTGCGGGATTTTCGGTTCACATCGTGCAGCGGCGGGAACAGGCCGAAATTGATGTTCATAGGCTGATAGGTGTCTGCCTCGGCATCCCCCGTGATATGCGCCAACAATGCGCCCATTGCTGTGGTTCGAGGCGGAGCCTGCCACGGCCTGCCGCTGATTTCCGCCGCCGCCATAAGCCCGGTCATCAGACCCACCGCCGCGCTTTCGACATAGCCTTCACAGCCGGTGATCTGGCCGGCGAAGCGGATATGCGGGGCCTGTTTCAAACGCAGTTCCCGGTCGAGCACCATCGGCGCGTTGAGGAACGTGTTACGGTGAAGTCCGCCCAGCCGCGCGAATTCGGCGTTCTGCAATCCGGGAATGGTGCGGAACAGTTCCACCTGCGCGGCATGTTTGAGCTTGGTCTGGAATCCAACCATGTTCCATAGCGTGCCAAGCTTGTTGTCCTGCCGCAATTGCACCACCGCATAGGGCCAGCGGCCTTGCGGAAATTCCGGACACGCCGTTTTCGGATCGTCCAGACCGACCGGCTTCATCGGCCCGTAGCGCAGCGTATCGACCCCGCGCGCAGCCATGACCTCGATCGGCATACAGCCTTCGAAATAGGGGGTGTTTTCCTCCCATTCCTTGAAGCTGGTTTTCTCCCCATCGATCAGACCCTGGTGGAACGCGAGATATTGCTCCTGGTTCATCGCGCAATTGATGTAATCCTTGCCCGCGCTGTCGGCGTCTCCCCCTGCGCTCGGCTTGTCCCACCGCGATTGGAACCAGCAGATGTCCATATCGATGCTGTCCCGGTGGACGATGGGCGCAATCGCATCGAAGAAGGCGAGGGCGTCCTGCCCGGTCGCGGCGCCGATGCTGTCCGCGAGCGAGGCGGCGGTGAGCGGACCGGTAGCGACAATCGTCAGGCCGCTGTCGGGCAGCGCGTCCACCCGTTCGCGGATTACGGTCACACCCGGATGTTCGTCCAGCGTGCGCTGCACGGCGGCAGAGAAGATGTCACGGTCCACCGCCAGCGCCGTTCCGGCGGGTACCCGGGCGGTTACCGCAGCGCGCATGATCAGCGAGTCCAGCCGTCGCATTTCGTGGTGCAGCAACCCGACGGCGTTCTTCTCGTCATCGTCGGAGCGGAAGGAATTGGAGCAGACCATTTCGGCCAGCGTGTCGGTGCTATGCGCCGGTGTGGTGCCGCCGCCGCCGCGCATTTCGGACAGGCGCACCTTGAAACCGCGCTGCGCCAGCTGCCATGCCGCTTCGCTTCCGGCCAGCCCGCCGCCGATGATGTGAATATCGTGCTTCATGCGCTTCAGTTAGGCATTGGCTGGTGAAGGGGCAAACGCCAATGCGCGGTTTGTTCGGAATTTCGCCGTCCTACGCACTGCCGGCTAGAGACGGGGCGAAACATTCGTTGTATTGCGCGCTTCACGACCGGGCCAGGGGCCACCCGGAACGTGGCGCGGCGCGGTCCGTGCTCCCATCAGGCTCAGGAGGTTTCATGCCGAGACGCGCGCTTGCCGAACACCGACCTTTTCTGCTGCTCAGCATCGCGGCGGCGATTGCCTATTACCTCACGGCGAATGGCCCCCTGCCGGGCACGGCATCGATGCTGGTCAAGGGGGCGGGGGTCGGCCTGCTCTCTGTCTATGCTTTGAGGCGGCACGCGGGCAACGATGCAAAGCTTCTCGCGCTGGTGATGGCCCTCGCGGCGATTGGTGACGTTGCAATGGAGATTGATTACGCGGTTGGCGGCGCGGCTTTCTTTGCCAGCCACTGCGCCGCGATGGCGCTGTACCTTCGGCATCGCCGTTCTGATATGAGCTCCAGCCAGCGGCTGTTCGCCGCCGCGTTGCTGATTTTCACACCGCTGATCGCATGGCTGCTCGTCGCCGCGAACGACGATGCCCTGCAGATCGCGATCTATGCGCTGGTGCTGGGCGGAATGGCAGGGTTGGCGTGGACGAGCAGCTTCCCGCGTTACCGGGTCGGGATGGGCGCGGTGCTGTTCGTCATTTCAGACTTGCTGATATTCGCGAGGATGGGGATTTGGGCGACCAGCCCAGTCCCCGGACACTTGATCTGGCCGACATATTATATCGGGCAATTTTTGATCGCGACCGGCGTGATCCAGACCTTGCGCAGCAACTCCGCAGGCGAATTGGGCGAACCCTGACCACAAATGGCTGGCAGCCCCCGGAAATCATTCCGGGGGCTCGTCGCCCGTCTCGTCACCTAGATCCTGATCGCGGTCGATCGTGCTTTCCGGCGCAGTGGGCTGAGTTTCGCGCCCGATCATTTCCTCGACGATCGCTTCTTCGGCTTCGTTTTCCGGCGCTTCGACCTCGTCGAGCCGGACTGCCCCGACGATCGTCTCGCCCTTCGCCACATCGAACAACTTCACGCCCGCGCTGGCACGGCCGATCACGCGAAGTGTGTCGAGGCCGATCCGGATCAGCTTGGCCTGGTCGGTCACCAGCATCAGCTGGTCCGCCTTGGTGGCGGTGAAGCTGGCGACCACCGGCCCGTTGCGGGCGATGTTGTCGATATTGGTAATGCCCATGCCCCCGCGGCCCGATTTGCGGTATTCATAGGCGGAGGACATCTTGCCGTACCCATTGGCGCAGACCGTCAGGATGAATTGTTCCGCCTCCGCCATTTCGGCGTGTTCGGGCGACAGTTCCGGCGCGTTCTCGTCCGCCTTCCACGGCGCCACGCGAAGATAGGCATCGCGTTCGTCGGGTGTGGCGGAACCGGCGTGGAGGATTGAGAGCGAAACGACCTCGTCGCCACTTTCCTTGAATTTCATGCCCCGGACCCCGGTGGATGTCCTGCTGACGAATTCGCGGACGTCTTCTCCGCTGAACCGGATTGCCTTGCCCATCTTGGTGGCCAGAAGCACATCGTCACCCGCTTCAAGCAGGGCCACGCCGATCAGCCTGTCGGTACTCGCATCGTCGAACCGCATGGCGAATTTGCCGTTGCTGGGGATATTGGCGAAGCTGTCCATGCTGTTGCGGCGGACATTGCCCTGCGCGGTGGCGAACACCACGGTAAGCGCGCCCCAGGTGGTTTCATCTTCGGGGAGGGGCAGGACAGTCCGGATCGATTCGCCTTCTGCCAGGGCTGGCAGCAGATTGACGATCGGCCGGCCTCGGGTGGTCGGGCCGCCTTCGGGCAGTTTCCACACTTTCAGCCGGTAAACCTTGCCTGCGGTGGAGAAGAACAGCACCGGATTGTGGGTGCTGGTGACGAACATTTCGCTCACCGCATCCTCGTCCTTGGTGGCCATTCCTGCGCGGCCCTTTCCGCCGCGATGCTGGGCGCGGAAGGCCGATAGAGGGGTGCGCTTGATATAGCCGTCAAGGGTGACGGTCACCA
>NZ_JAXMJI010000013.1:0-9791 GCF_034376665.1 Allopontixanthobacter sp.
CGTCTCACTTGGGTCTCAGCAGGAGTACCAAGGGATGCGATCTATCTCTTTTCCCAAGCAATCCAGAAAGCGAACATTGACGCCAGAGCACGAGTTACCGTGTCTAACGTCAATCAAGCAGCATCCGAAACCTTGACGATCAAACTCAGAGATTTGGAGCAAGATGCATCTGATCAAGCCCTAGGATTGAATGTGACCCTCGAAACAATTAAGGCTTTCTGCATTAAAGAAAAGCGTCAGAACGCATTTCTAATCGAAATCAACAATGATTCGCAACTATTTCGTAACGTTACCAGTTTGGTACAGCTTCGGTTATTGCACGTGATAAGTGAAGGAATCACCCCTCATGAGGCGGGAAGAAAGTATTTAGCCTTGATCTTGGATTATGGTTTGTACATCGGCATTCGCGCTGCCCAAAGTGTTGAACTGTTTAACAGATCATTTGACGATTCTTCATCTGCTGCTTTGAGAAAACTTCCGATACTTCGGGAATCTAAGAAATGAACCGAACAAGGCGCTTTTCAAGCGCACAGCAAACCGGCGAAGCAATCCCTACCTCCCCCCACACCACCAAACAGAAACACCGCCTCCCGAATTCCGGGGACAGTATACTCAATTCAGGCTCTGCTCGCTCAACCGGCTCCGCCCCCTCTGCGCCTCCGCGCCTCCGCGTCTCCGCGTGAAACACACTTTGGCCCGGCGATGGACACGCGCTATCAGCGCCGTACACCCACCCCCGGCCCCTCCCTCCAGGGAGGGGGGAAGGTTGGTTTCCGCAGACAGCAAACCTAATCCCCCCACGCCCACTCACTCCGGCGCCCGTGCCACAGTCTTGATCTCCACCAGCCCATTCGGCTCGTAAAGGCTCGACACGCCCAGCGCGGTCCAGGCTGGGAAGGGGGCTTTAATGTAGCGGTTCTTGACCACGACAAATTCATCCAGCTGTCCGGCGAGGTTGGGGTGGAAGGTGTCGGAAATCCCTCCCCACCTCTCCTCACCGGAATTCTCCAAATCAAAACCCTATCGGCCGATATGAAAACACCGCCCCCCAATGCGGGAGGCGGTGTTTCATGATTTGAAGTTAGCCGGCGGCGTCAGAAGGTCTTGCGGACGGTCACGCCGTAGGTTCTGGGCTGGCCGATATTGTAGCCGAGCCGGGCGCGGCCGCCGCGTTCGCGGTCGAAGGACAGCAGCGCGTTTTCATCGAACACATTGTTGACATAGGCCACGAAGGACAGGCCGGTGTCGAAATCGATACCCGCGCTCACATTGACCAGCTGGTAATCGGGCAGCAGCAGGTCGATGGTGGTCGCCGACCCCGCCGGTGCCCCGCCGAACGGCAGACCGTGGACGAAGGTCCGCGGGTTGTTTTCCTGATCGGCGGGCTGGGTGAAGCGGCTGCCGACGTGCTGGAACGATGCCGCGACATAGGCGTCGGTCCCGTCACCCACCGGCCATTCGTAACTGCCCGAGGCCGAAAGCTGGAATTTCGGCACCGATGGCAGGCGGTTGCCCTCGCGGATGCCGGTGGCCACCGTCAGCGCGCCTGGCAGGGTGGTATCGAACTCCGCCTCGATCACGCTGCCCGACAGCGACAGGTCAAGCCCCGGAACCGGGTTCAGGCCGAGTTCGAATTCGACGCCGGCGCTATGCGCCTCTTCCACGTTGAACACGATGCGGCTGGAACAGCTGCCCGCGTCCAGCGTCACCTGCAGATTGCTGATGTCGTTGTAGAATGCGCCCGCGTTGAAGGTAAAGCCGCGGCCCTGCGTCTTGATCCCCAATTCGTAGTTCCACAGCGTTTCGTCGTCGTAATTCTGGAAGCCCCCGAACAGCGCGAGATCCTGCGCGTTGCACAGCGGCGTGTTGAGCGGATCGTTGACGCCGCCGAGGCGGAAACCCTTCGCCGCCTGGGCGTTGACCGTCACATTGTCGCTCAGATCATAGCTGACCAGCAGGCGCGGGGTGAACCCGTTGGATTCCGTCTGGTCGACCACGCCCGCGTCACCATTGGCGAACAGGCCGCCCGTGGTGATGGTGCGCTCTTCCTCGAAATCGTAATAGCGCCCGCCCGCGGTCACGCTCAACGCGTCGGTCAGGTCGTAGGTGGCCTCGCCGAAGATCGCGAATTGCTTGATGTCATAGGGCAGGTCGGAATTGAACGGCGAATCGGGGCCAAACCCGTTGGCCACCGCGGCCGAAGTTCCCGCACCCAGCACCGCGTCGGTAAAGGCGTCGTAGCCCGGGGTCGGCAGGCGCTGTTCATACACGCGGTCGATCTTCGAATAGAAGCCGCCGATCACCCATTGCAGCGGTCCGGCACCATCCGATGCCAGGCGCAGTTCCTGGGTAAAGGTTTCGAGCTCGGTGGTGTCGCGCAGATTGGACGGCAGCAACACGCCGGCGTCGGGGAAACCCAGATCGACCGAGACCGACCCGCTGAGCGCGCTGGCATCGCGGCTGACCAGGATGCTCCGGTCGATATAGGACGTGACCGAGGTCAGTTCCACGGCGCCCAGCCCGAGCTTGATGGTCGCATCGGCGATCATGGTTTCGTCTTCGAACGCTTCGCGCAGCAGCAGGAATTGTTCGCGCTCGTCGAAATCGACCTGCGGCCTGGTGGTGGTGAACTGATTGCCGAACAGATTGTATTCTTCCTGCCGGTTGAACCCGTCGGCAGTTATCTTCTGATAGACGATCCGCGGGGTGATGCTCAGCGTGTCGCTGGGCTGGAACGTCACCGCCAGACGCCCGCCATAGCGTTCGCCGCTGTTGACGTCCTCCCCGCCGGCCGGGCCGATAGCGTTGACGAAACCGCCGTAGCGGGTGAAATAGCCCACGGCGCGCGCCGCAGCGTTATCGCCCAGGGGCAGGTTGATGGCGCCCTTCAGATGGCCGCCGATATCGTCGCCATCGACGAGGTTGAGATTGGCTTCGACGGTCCCTTCGACAGCCCCGAGGCGCGGCTGGTTGGTGATGTAGCGGATCGTGCCGCCGACCGATCCGGAACCGAACAGCGTCCCCTGCGGCCCGCGCAGGGTTTCGATGCGGTTGAGATCGAACAGATCGAGGTCGGGAGTGAACAGCGACAGCGAAATCACGCTTTCGTCCAGATACACGCCGACCTGTTCCTTCACGCCGGGCTGGTCGCGCACCACCTGACCCGCGGAAACGCCGCGCACGGACACCTGGCTCTGGCCGGGTCCGAGATTTTGTACCGACAGCCCGGCAACATTGCGCGACACATCCTCCAGCGTGACCGCGCCGGATTTCTGGATATCCTCAGCGGTTTGTGCGTTGATGGAGAACGGCACGTCTTGCAGCGTCTGGTCACGTTTCGTCGCGGTAACGACAATCTCGTTGCCCGTGAACACGGGTTCCGCCTGCTGAGCGTGAGCCTGGCTGGCAACTCCGAGTGAAGCGACGAGCGCCATGACGGAGGTGGACGAGATCGCAATTGCAGAGATTTTCATGATAGTTTCCTCCCAAAGGATAGTAGCGGATCGTTTGTTTTTCTCAGGCAGTCCTGCACAATACGATCTGGTTCCGCCGCCGCCAAGGATCGACAACCCTGCCAATCTTCGGTCTTCAACGGACCCACTGAGGCCCTAATAGTGTAATTTTTACTCTTTGCCATACTCCATCTATGTCGCCAAAGCTCTCAGCCGAAGTATTCCCAAGTTTTATGGAAAACCGCCGTGACACAGCTTTCCCTCGCCCACACCCCGCCAGCTCGCTCGGCTATGCTGCCCCTGCTATCGGCCGCGCTGATGGCGGGATGCGTCGGGGCGGCAGCGCCGGGGGCTGGCCACGCGGTTGCCAACCCGCAGGATGCCTTCTTCGATGCGCTCGCGTCGCATTGCGGGCGGGCCTATGCCGGCGCGCTGGTCTCGGATCAGGCAGCGGATGCAGATATGCGAGGACTGCCCATGGTGATGCATGTGCGCGAATGCAGCGACACGCGCATTGCGGTGCCGTTCCATGTCGGAAACGCCGATGGTAGCTGGGACCGCTCGCGCACCTGGCTGATCACGCGCACCGGTACCGGCCTGCGGCTGAAGCACGATCACCGGCATGAAGACGGTACGGCGGACGCGGTGACATTCTATGGCGGGGACACCGCGGCCCCCGGCACTGCGCGGGCGCAGGAATTTCCCGTCGATGGGGCAAGCATCGCGATGTTCAGGGCGAACGAACTGGCGGCTTCGGTCACCAATATCTGGCGGGTGGAGGTGGACTCGGCGGGCACGGCGGACGGGCGCTACGCCTATCAATTGCAGCGGGAGGGCCGGTTGTTCCGCGTGGAATTCGACCTCACCCGCCCTGTGCCCGCGCCCCCCGCGCCGTGGGGCCACGAATAGCGGTCACCACGACGGGGGTTAAATAACCGGGTTCATGCCCTCAGTCGTGTTCGCGGCCCCCGGCACCGATATACAGCTCGCTGCCGCCTTCGCGGTATTTCTCGCTCATTTCGCGCATCCCCGCTTCCGCGGCGGCCTTGCTGGCGGCGGCAGTATCCGCGCCCCATTTCTCCGCCGCGAGGAAGCCGTCGGCGGTCTGGTTCTGTTTCGCGGCGAAATCGCGCACTTCCTGGCTGATCTGCATCGAGCAGAATTTCGGCCCGCACATCGAACAGAAATGCGCCGATTTCGCGCCTTCGGCCGGCAGGGTCTGGTCGTGGTATTCCTCCGCCGTGTCGGGATCGAGGCTGAGGTTGAACTGGTCGCGCCAGCGGAATTCAAAGCGCGCGCGGGACAGCGCATCGTCGCGCATCTGGGATGCGGGATGTCCCTTCGCCAGATCCGCCGCATGGGCCGCCAGCTTGTAGGTGATGACGCCGACTTTCACGTCGTTGCGGTCCGGCAGGCCGAGGTGTTCCTTGGGCGTGACGTAGCAGAGCATCGCGGTGCCGTACCACCCGATCTGCGCCGCGCCGATGCCGCTGGTGATGTGATCATATCCCGGCGCAATATCGGTGACGAGCGGCCCGAGCGTATAGAATGGCGCTTCGCCGCAAACCTGCAACTGCTTTTCCATATTCTCCTTGATCTTGTGCATCGGGACATGGCCCGGCCCTTCGATCATCACCTGCACATCGGACTTCCATGCGCGGTGAGTCAGCTCGCCCAGAGTGTAAAGCTCCGCGAATTGCGCTTCGTCATTGGCGTCCGCGATGCTGCCGGGGCGCAGGCCATCACCCAGGCTGTAGGCGATGTCATAGGCCTTCATGATCTCGGTAATGTCGTCGAAATGTTCGTAGAGGAACGATTCCTTGTGATGCGCGAGGCACCATTTCGCCATGATGCTGCCGCCGCGGCTGACGATGCCGGTGACGCGCTTGGCCGCCATCGGGACATAGGGCAGGCGCACCCCGGCGTGGATGGTGAAGTAATCGACGCCCTGTTCCGCCTGTTCAATCAGCGTGTCGCGGAAGATTTCCCACGTCAGGTCTTCGGCCACGCCGCCGACCTTCTCCAGCGCCTGATAAATCGGCACGGTGCCGATCGGAACAGGACTGTTGCGGATGATCCATTCGCGGGTGTCGTGGATGTTGCGGCCGGTGGAAAGGTCCATCACCGTGTCCGCGCCCCAGCGGATCGACCAGACCATCTTGTCCACTTCGCTCGCCACATCGGATGCGACGGCGGAATTGCCGATATTGGCGTTGATCTTGACCAGGAAATTGCGGCCGATGGCCATCGGCTCGCATTCCGGGTGGTTGACGTTGGAAGGGATGATCGCCCGCCCGCGCGCCACTTCGTCCCGCACGAATTCAGGCGTAACGTTGAGCGGGATGGAAGCGCCGAAGCTCTCCCCGCCGGACGACGCTTCCCGCGCCATTTCGCGCCCGAGATTTTCCCGCGCCGCGACATATTCCATCTCCGGCGTGATGATGCCGCGGCGGGCATAATGCATCTGGCTGAGGTTCGCGCCCGATTTGGCGCGCAGCGGGCGGCGCAGCGCGGTCGGGAACGGAGGGACCCCGCCGCTGCGGTCCGGACCAAGCTGGCCGTTGTCTTCCGGCTTTACTTCGCGCGGGGCGTATTCCTCCACATCGCCGCGATCGAGCTGCCACTGGCGGCGTAGCGGGGCGAGGCCTGCCTTGATGTCGATCTGGACAGCGGGATCGGTATAGGGGCCGGAGGTGTCGTACACCCGCAGCGGCGGTTCGCCGCTGGAGGGCTCGAGGTCGATCTCGCGCATGGCCACGCCGAGGGGGCCGACATGGACCTTTCGGCTGCCGCGGATCGGACCGGTGGTAACCCCGATTTCAAGCTTGGAATTGATGTCGGCCATGCGCTTTGCTCCTTGGCGGCGGAGTAAGCGGGAAGCGGTTTTCTGGCGAGAACCGGCCCACTCCCTCCGCCCGTCCTAACGGGTTCAGGTTCGACGGGTCGGACGCTGCGAAACGTCCCTCTCAGCCTGCCTTGGATCGGCACACGGCTCCCCGGGGTATGGTTTAGGTGTTACGCCCTTCCACAAAGAATGGAAAGGGCCGGGGCTACCTCAGGCGACAATGCTTTGCCGTCCGGTGGTCAGCACTGCTAGCGCCGCAAGCAACGCAGCCGCGACACCGGCCGCGCCCGCCCAGGGGCCGATCTGCGTACCGATTGCCATCGCGACACCATTGAGCACGATCGCCGCCAGCCCGATCAGCGCTGCCAGGCCGCCGATCACCCGGGCCGCGATCGGTCCTTTCAGCAAGGCGAGGCCGAGGACCGTCGCGGCGATCCCGAACAGGAACTTGCCCGCGAAATAAAAGAAGAACGCCCCGGCCAGCACCGCCTGGAATGCGGGTGCCATGGCTTCTCCGCCCGCCCTCAGCGGACCAAACATTGCGAGGCCCATACCGGTCTGGATCACGTTGAACACGCCGCCTATTGCAAACGAGGCCCAGACAACAGGGGCACTGGCGCGGCGAGCCAGCGCGACCAGCGCGAAAAGCGCCATGACCGCGAATGCAATCGCTTCGACCGTCCATATAGCAGAGGATGCGATACCCAGCCCCGCGCTGCTTTTGATCACATAAAGCGCATGGGTTGCGACGCTGAAGAGAAGAGCAATTGCGGCGACCTGGCCGGCGTTGCGAGCCGAAATGTCCATTATGGTTTTCCTCTTTCTTTGTTTTGGGGGGCCTTTTACCCCGATCAGCCCTTTCGGTACGGCAACGGCGAAATTAGCGGCCCGAAATTACGGGATTGTCCAAAGGTGCGCGTGGATTAACGTTTGTCAATCCAGTCGTCGATCTTCTTTTCCAGCACCGGCATCGGCAGCGCCCCCGTGCCGAGCACCTGGGCATGGAATTCCTTGATGTCGAAATCGTCGCCCATGGCCGTTTCGGCTTTCCTGCGGAGTCGCTGGATCGTCAGCGCCCCCACCTTATAGGCCAGAGCCTGGGACGGGATCGCGATGTACCGTTCCACTTCGGCGGTCGCGTCGGTCAGGCCCATCGAGGAATTGTCGGTCATGTATTCGATCGCCTGCTCGCGGGACCACCCCTTGGCATGAAGCCCGGTATCGACGACGAGCCTCATCGCGCGCAGCATTTCATCGTCCAGTGTGCCCTGCCGCTGGTATGGATCTTCGAACAGACCCATTTCGTACCCGAGAGTTTCCGCATACAGCGCCCAGCCTTCGACATAGGCGGTGTTTCCACCGAACCGGACAAACGCCGGCAGCGCTTCGTTTTCCTGCGCCAGGCTGATCTGGAAATGGTGCCCCGGCGCGCCTTCATGCAGGTACAGCGTCGTGATACCGGGGGTCGTGCGGCTGGGCAGGTCATAGGCGTTGAAATAGAAGATGCCGGGCCGCGAACCGTCAGGAGCGCCCGACTGGTAGGACCCGCCCGCTTCGAATTTCTCCCGGAATTCCTCGTAGGGCCGGATTTCGAGCTTCGATTTGGGCACCAGCGAGAAGAATTCTGGCACCTTGGCATCGACGACCTTGCCGATGTCGTAATAGGCCTGCGTCAGTGCTTTCCGGCTGGCGGATTTGAACTGCGGATCGGTGCGGATGAAGTCGAAGAATTCCTTCAGCGTTCCGCCAAAGCCCACTTCGTCCTTGATCTGCTGCATCCCTTTCTGAATCCGCGCGACTTCGGACAAGCCCAGGGTATGGAGATAATCCGCGGTCAGCGGCAGCGTGGTCGTGCTCTCGATCAGCTGGGCGTAGAGCTTTTCGCCGCCCTTCATCTGGCCGAGGCCGACCGTAGTGCGCGCGGCGGGCAGATATTCATCCCGCAGGAAATCGCGCATCCGCTGGTTGGCGGCATACAACTCGCCGGTAACCTTGCGATATTCAGCCGTCAGGCGCGCCTTGTCAGCGGCGGAAAACGTGTCCGGCATGGTCCCGATGGGGGCCCAATAGGGCGATGTTTCGATCGGCATCGCCAACTGGGTATCCAGCTGCTCGATCACGTTGCGGATCGTCAGGCTGGTTTCGAGTACGCCCGAGGCCATCCCTTCGCGGAATTTGCCGATCGCGCGGTCGCTGATGGCAATGTAATCGCCATGGCGGCTCAGATTGTTGTCGTAATCCTCCAGCGTCTTGAACGGCGCGGCGCTTTGCCCGCTGGCGAAGGTCGGATAAAACGTATGGAAGCCGCTGAAATGGTTCACCGGGCGCACTTCGGTCAGCGCACGGATATCCTCGGCGTTGCCCTTCAGCGATTGTTCCTGATTATACCGGAAAACATCATAGGCAATCTGGTCGGTCGCGCTCAGTCTGGTGCGGTCGACACTTTCCAGCGCGGCCAGATTGGCGCGGGCGTTGGCGATATCCTGCCGGACATATTCCTCGGTCAGAAAATCGCCCAGACGGTCTGCATAGCGCATGTCGCCGCGGAACAGCGCGCTGACCGGGTTGAGCCGGAGATCGGCCTCGTCCGCGGCGGCAAAAATGGCGAACAGCGTGTCATGTTCGGCCGTCTGCGCATCCAGCCCGGCCTGGACTTGCTGCGTCGGCGGCGCGGTCGTAGCGCAGGCCGCGAGAGCAAGTGCGGCGGTCGACATCAGAGCGAGGCGGTAAATTTTCATGGATTTCCCTTGCGAATGCAGGCGCGCCGCGGTGTCCCTTCACCGCGAAGGCCTGCCAGATCATGGTTTGTGCGCCGTGTTAGTAGGTACAGACACACGCATCTGCCGCGGTTCGATGAAGCGGCTCAAGCGTTCGACCGGCGGCGCGATTATTCCACCACCGTGCCGCGCACCATGACCCAGCCGACATTTTCCAGCACCGTCGCATCCTGCAGCGGATTGCCCTTCACTGCGATGATGTCGGCGGAATAGCCCGGCGCGATACGGCCGATTTCTCCCTCCATGCCGAGCGCCTCGGCAGCCACCGTAGTGGCGCTGGCCAGCGCCTGGCGGCTGGACATGCCCTGCCCCATCATCAGACGGAATTCCTGCCCGTTGCGCCCGTGGTCGAACACGCCCGCATCGGTGCCGAAGGCAATTTTCACGCCGCCGCGCAGGGCCTTGCCCATGAACACTTTCGCGGTTTCGGCCACGGCGCGAACCTTGTCCTCGACCACCGGGGTGTAGATGCCCTGGCCCAATCGCTCGCTGATGCCCTGGAACGCCATCAGCGTGGGAACCAGGATGGTGCCCTCTTCCTTCATCGCCTTGATCGCGGCGTCATCCAGATAGGTGCCGTGTTCGATCGTATCGATGCCCGCCCGCGCCGCGGCTTCGATCCCGCGCGCGCCGTGGGCATGGGCCATGACTTTCAGCCCGAGCGAATGGGCGGTGTCGGCGATGCTCTTCATTTCCGCGTCGCTGAAATGCGCCTCC
>NZ_JAXMJI010000014.1:0-9684 GCF_034376665.1 Allopontixanthobacter sp.
GTTGCGCCCAGCATCGCGCGGTAGGCGGGGTTACGGGGATCGGCCAACACGGCCGCTTCGGCATGAGTCAGAGCCTTGCCTGCTTCGCCCTTGGCCAAAGCGGTCTGCGCCTTGCCTGCGGACATATCGGCACGCGGTGCAACAGTGGTCGTACAGCCAGCCAGCGCAGAAGTGGCCAGCGCGGTCGTGACGGCCAGCGTTACGAAACGGGCGTTATGTGCGGATCGGCTCATGATCTGTCCCCTGTTCAGCTATGTTCGTTGCCGGTGCGCTTTACCTGTGCGGCGAGCGTGGCAAGTTCGGGCATGTCGCCCAGAAAGGCGTCGAGTGCATCGGTTACGATCTGCTGGGCGCTGCGGCCCGTGATCGTGCTCGCAAGGCGCAGCTTGAGGTGCCGTTCCGGATCGAGGCGGAGAGTGAACGCTGCCCGCCTCCCCTGGTCAACTGCGGCCACCCGCGGCGCACGTGCCGGCCGCGGCACCTTGACCGCAGTGATCCGCGGCGTTGCGTGAAACCTGAGACCGGCGTCCTGCGCGTCTTCATCATAGCTGTCGTCTTCGAACCCGAGGCCGTCTTCCGCATCATATCCGGCTTCGTCTTCAAGCTGGTATTCGGAGTCGGTCTCGAACTGGTCCGCATCGTCGTCGTTGGACATGATGGCGTCGGACAGGATCGGCGGAGATTTCCGTTCGATGCGCTTGGCCAGCACGTCCTGCTGTCCGCGTGCGTCCTGATGGCCGGGCGCGCTGCCAGTTACGGCGAATTCTGCGAGCTTTGCGCCGGCCTGTTCGTCAAGTTGCCGTGCCTCTGCAGCGGTGATCTCGTTTACCGGAGACGGCGTCAGTTTGACGGCCTCGCTGTCATGGTGGGGCGCATGTTCGTCCCCCATGTCATTCCAGCCCAGATCGTCGAGACTCTCGTCGGACAGCGAATCGGTGTTCGATCCGGCTCCGATCGAACCCAGCAAGCCGCCATGCTGCGGGCGCATCGCCGGACGTGCACCGCCTTTGCGGGCAAGCAGGCTGGGACTCAAAGAGGCGAAAGAAGCTTCGTTCATAATTGCTCTACCCGCGCTCACTGAGCGACGCGGCGGCCGAAGCCGCCCCCGGCTCGGCTGACCCCTGCAGCCTGCGCGGACATGTTGGGAGCGGCAAAGACGGTCCGGCGGAAATTCTTTTCCAGCCGGTCGGCAATGTAGTTCCACAGCGCGGCAACTTCTGCGGAGGACCGGCTTTCCGGGTCGACTTCCATGACCGTCCGGCCATCGATCATGGAGGCGGCAAAATCGGTCCGGTGATGGAGTGTAATGGGGGCAACGGTGCCGTGCTGCGACAAGGCGACGGCAGCTTCCGAGGTAATCTTGGCTTTGGGGGTGGCGCCATTGACCACGAAAACCAGCGGTTTGCCGGCCCGTTCGCACAGGTCGACTGTAGCACCGACCGCGCGCAAATCGTGCGGACTCGGGCGAGTCGGCACGACGATCAGTTCCGCGACACCGATAACCGACTGAATCGCCATCGTAATGGCCGGCGGCGTGTCGATCACGGCAAGTTTGAAACCCTGTTGGCGCAGGATCTGCAAATCGGA
This sequence comes from Allopontixanthobacter sp., assembly GCF_034376665.1. Taxonomy (NCBI): domain Bacteria; kingdom Pseudomonadati; phylum Pseudomonadota; class Alphaproteobacteria; order Sphingomonadales; family Erythrobacteraceae; genus Allopontixanthobacter; species Allopontixanthobacter sp. The sequence goes on from NZ_JAXMJI010000014.1 coordinate 1,588, forward strand.
CGCGAGCCGTGCAACGGTGGTCTGGGCAAAGGCGGGGTATTCCGCCTCCCGCTCGTTCCACCAGTCGGCGGTCGAGCCTTGTGGATCGATATCGATCAATACAACCGGTCCGGCTCCGGCGCGCTGCGCCTGGACGGCCAGATGGCCTGAGAGCGTGGTCTTGCCAGATCCACCCTTCTGCGAAGCTAATGCCAGTACACGCAAGGCGCGATCCCCCTGAAATTCCGTCTGTCGTCACCGCACCACTGCGGGTCGCCATCCGAAATCGCAGGATACAACTAATTTTAGGTTAACGCGGACAGCAAGTTGTTCGCCGCCAAGCCGGATTTTTTGGCCGGATTGGGCGGGTCTGCCGACCATTGGAGTTTTGACGGAGGAAGGAATTTACCGGAATGGAAACTCTTTGCTAACTGGTCATTTACTATGACGAGAGCGCGAACCAGCCGACTTTCCGGCTGTGCCAGGCCAGAAGCTCCGGCCTGGCTTGCCGTCTGAAAAGGGTACCTCTGGACCGATGAAACTTGCGCGTGCCAGTGTTTGGGCATTCTGCCTTTGGTTTGCAGCCGCTGCGGTGCCCGCACTGGCCGACGTCAAGGCGGGTGTCGATGCCTGGATCGCGGGCGATTACGCCGCCGCGGTGCGCGAATGGCGTGAGCTGGCCGCCCAGGGGGATCCCGATGCGCAGTTCAATCTGGCTCAGGCGTATCGGCTGGGGCGGGGGGTAGAGGCGGACCCGGCGCAAGCAGAAGTTCTTTACGCCCGGGCCGCGGCGCAGGGTCATCTGAACGCGGCCGACAATTACGGACTGATGCTGTTTCAGGATGGCCGGCGCGAAGCCGCGATGACCTATCTTACCGCTGCCTCGGCACGCGGCGACCCGCGCGCGCAATATCTGATCGGTCTCGCGCATTTCAATGGCGACCTGCTGCCCAAGGATTGGGTGCGGGCCTATGCCCTGCTGACCCTGTCCAACGCGGCCGGACTCCCCCAGGCCGCCGCGGCCATCAAACAGATGGACGGCTTCATACCTTGGGAGCAGCGGCAGGAGGCGCAGAGCCAGGCGCAGGTTCTGAAGCGCGAGGCGGACGCCATGCGGGCGGCCCAGCTGGCCGCAGCCGATCTCGGCGCCGATCTGGGGGGTGCAGGCCTGACGGCTGATATGCCGAGCCAGCCCAGCCAGCCGCGTGCAGCAGTCGCCGCGAAGTCTGCAGTTGCCCAGGCCAGCCGCGCCGTGCAATCGCCAGACTCCCCGACGGCGACGGGCGGGCCTTGGAAAGTCCAGCTGGGAGCTTTTTCCGTGAGCGGGAATGCCGAGAAACTGTGGCGTCAACTATCGTCCCGCGGCGAATTGGCGGGCAAGACCAGGCTGATGGTCCCGTCGGGCCGGCTCACCAGACTGCTTGCCGGAGGCTATCCCAGCCGTGATGCGGCCGACAAGGCGTGCGCCAGCCTCCGACGTGCCGGGCATGGCTGCCTGGTGGCCCAGTAGACAAAGCCGCCTTGTCCCGCCGCCCGGTAGTGCTAAGCCGGTGCCGCTAATCACGGGGGCAATGATGGACACGACGCAAAACTTGGCGATCTCGGCTGCAACGCCCGATCAGATGGCGCCGCAGACCGCGCCGGCAACCGACCGGCTGGTCAGCCTCGATTTCATTCGCGGCATCGCGGTGATGGGCATCCTGTGGGCGAATATCGTCGCCTTCGGCCAGCCCTGGGCTGCCTATATGTACCCGGACGCTTTCCTGGTACCCCACGGGGAGACATCGGACTGGTTATGGGTAATCCAGTTTGTCCTGATTGACGGCAAGATGCGCGGATTGTTCACCCTGCTGTTCGGTGCCGGATTGATGCTCTTCATTGAGAAAGCCTGGGCGCGCGGGGAAACGCGTTGGCTTCAGGCCCGGCGGCTGTTCTGGCTGCTTGGCTTTGGCCTGATCCATTTTTATTTCCTCTGGCGGGGCGACATACTGGTTCTGTATTCCGTTGCCGGTTTTGTAGCGATGGGATGTCTGCGCTGGAAAGCCAGGACCCAGCTGGTGGTCGGATTGCTGGGCTATCTGGTTGGTGCGATCATGTTCATGGTCGCGATGTTCCTTCCCTATCTGGTTGCCGACACGGAACTTGGAAATCAGGCCCCCTATGCTGAGATGCGGAGTGACCTGGCGTCCCAACAAGAGGCGGAGCTTGCCGAAGGGGCAAGTGAAACAGCCATCATCCGCAATGGGAGCTACGCCGATTACGTAAGCCACAACTTCGCTGAACACGGTACTGATCCTTTCGCCACGCTGTCCCTCTTCGCGCTTGAAACGGTTCCGCTGATGCTGATCGGGATGGCGCTCTACCGGATGGGCCTGTTTGGTGGCGGAATCGATAGGCGCAAGATGCTGATCTGGGGCTGGACCGGGGTGATAGCTGGCGGCGCGTTGACCCTGCCGATTGCCTTGTGGGCGATGGGCGAAGGCTTCACCTATTGGGGCACACTGGCCGCGTTCATGGGCGTTTCCCCGCTTCCGCGCCTGCCGGCGGTGCTTGGCCTGCTCACCTTGCTGGCATTGTGGGCACCGGCTGCAAGCACCGGATGGCTGGGGGAACGAGTGGTCGCGGCCGGACGGATGGCCTTTTCCAATTATCTCGGCACGTCGATCGTCATGCTGTTGCTGTTCCACGGCTGGGCCGGAGGGCTGTTCGGCCAGCTGGGCCGCCCGGAACTGTATTTGGTGGTGGCGATGACCTGGGCGTTGATGCTGCTGTGGTCCAAGCCGTGGCTTGCGCGTTTTCGCTTTGGCCCGCTCGAATGGCTGTGGCGCTGCCTGACCTATGGCAGGCTATTTCCACTGCGGCGTTGATATTCGCTTGCTATTGCGACTAAGTCGCAGTAACTCCATGTCCAGTCGCTCCGGCGACTCGCGTGGAGATCTGTGAATGTACGTGTGCGTCTGCAATGCCATCAGGGAAAGCGAATTGCGCCAGGTCGCGCGCCGTTCCGGCGGCGATGCGGAAGCCGTCTATGCGACCTTGGGCAAGCGCCCCAATTGCGGCAGCTGCCTCGATGATGCCGAAGCCATCCTGTTCGAAGAACGGGAAATGGCGTGCGAGCCGGTCTACGCGGAATAGTACGCCACTAACGCAAATCACTCGCAACTGGCGGATTTCTGCCATTTTCGGCGTCGATCCTTGCCATAACGCCTCGATGCGCGCATAAAACTCATGCACTCGCAGCTGGGAGAATTCGCGTGAAGGGCGACGCCAAAGTCATCGATTATCTGAACAAGGCGCTCACCAACGAGTTGACCGCGATCAACCAGTATTGGCTGCATTACCGCGTCCTGGAAAACTGGGGCGTTCACAAGCTCGCCGAATATGAACGGCACGAGAGCATCGACGAGATGAAGCACGCCGACACGCTGGCGGAGCGCATCCTGTTCCTAGACGGACTGCCCAATTTCCAGGCCATCCACAAATTGAAAGTCGGGGAGACGGTCGAGGAAATCCTCCGCGCCGACCTGGCTGTGGAGCACGAAGCAATTCCGCTGCTCAAGGACGCAATCGAATATTGCGAAACCGTGCGCGATTACGTGACGCGCGAAATCTTTGCCCGCATCCTCGAAAGCGAGGAGGAGCACGTCGATTTCCTCGAGAAGCAATTCGACATGATTGCGCGGATGGGGCTGGAAAACTACGTTCAGCTACAAAGTAAAGCTGCCGAAGCCAGCTAAAAGCACTCTTCGATACTTCGCGAGTTGGCGGAATAATGCCTGAGTTTGACTCTTCCTCAGGTACTACAGTTCTGGCAATCGCGACACCGGCCGCAGCGCAATTCTCAGCCCCCGACGTCTTGCGACCTACTTCTTCCTGGTGTCGTAAGGGTTCTTGTTGCCTTTCAGCGTGACCCGGACCGGAACCGCATCGAAGCCTAGCGACCTGCGGATGCCGTTTACCAGATAGCGTTCGTAACTGGTCGGCAGCATGTCCAGCCGGTTGCCGAACACCACGAAGCGGGGCGGACGAGTGCCTGCCTGGGTAATATAGCGCAGCTTGATCCGTTTACCGCCCGGCGCAGGCGGCGGATTGGCTTCCAGCGCATCGTCGAACCACCGGTTGAGCGCGGCGGTAGGCACACGCTTGGACCAGCTTGCGCGGATTTCAAAGGCGGATGACAGCATCGTGTCCAGCCCTTTTCCGGTGCGCGCGGATACCGCGAACAGGGGTACGCCCTTGACCTGTGCCAAGCCTTCGTCGAGCGCATGACGCACGCCGTTGAACAGCCCGCTGGCATCTTCGGCCACGTCCCATTTGTTGATTGCGATGATCAGCGCGCGGCCTTCTTCGAGCACCTGGCTGGCAATTTTCAGGTCCTGGTGCTCGAGCCCCTGGGTCGCGTCGAGCAGCAGCACCACGACTTCGGCAAAATCGATGGCCAGCTTTGCGTCCTGCACCGCGAGCTTTTCCAGCTTTTCGACCACGCGGGCGCGCTTTCGCATCCCGGCGGTGTCGATCAGGCGAATGTCGCGAAGGTCGCCGGTCTTCGGATCGTTCCATTTCCAGTCCACGGCAATCGAATCGCGGGTAATCCCGGCTTCCGGTCCGGTGAGCAGCCGGTCCTCGCCCAGCAAGCGGTTTATCAGCGTGCTCTTGCCGGCATTCGGGCGGCCGACGATGGCGAGTTTCAGCGGTCCCTTGACCACCTCTTCCTCGATATATTCCTCGCCCGCTTCTTCGGCGGCATCGCGGGCGGCCTGGCGTGCGGCTTTCTGCTGTTCCGCCTCATACGCGGTTTCCACCGCGATGCGTTCCTCGCTGTCCCCAATCAGGGGCCACAAGGCGCCGAACAGGTCCGAGATTCCTTCGCCATGTTCCGCGGAAATCGGTACCGGATCGCCAAAGCCAAGCGCGTAGCTCTCATAGATGCCCGGCTCGGCCGATTTGCCTTCAGCCTTGTTTGCCACCATCACCACGGGCACCTTCTGGCCGCGAAGCCACAGGGCGATTTCCTGGTCGAGCGTGGTGATCCCGGCGCGGGCGTCGATCACCATCAGCGCGACATCGGCACCAATCAGGCTGATCTCGGTCTGCTTGCGCATCCGCCCGGGCAGGCTTTCCGGATCGTCATCTTCCCAGCCGGCGGTATCGACGATCTTGAATTTCAGGCCGGCGATCTCGGCATCGCCCGAACGGCGGTCCCGGGTAACGCCGGGCTGGTCGTCAACCAGCGCCAGTTTCTTGCCGACCAGCCGGTTGAACAGCGTCGATTTGCCGACGTTGGGGCGGCCGATTATGATGACTTGCGGTAACATTGCGGGGCAGGTGGCCCTTTCACGTGCAATTGGCAAGTTCGATCACCGGTGGCGAAGCTGTGGCCAGGACCGGTTAACCTCTCATAGCAACGGCAAGTGGCCGCGTCCTGCTGATCGAGTGAGGTACGCGATCGCCCGCTACGAACCCCGATTACCGGCGGCAATCAGGCTTTCGCGACCGGCGGGTTATCGCCCAGATCTTCGTACCATGCTTCGACCGGGCCGGTCAGCTTGATCGTCAGCGGCTGGCCCTTGCGGTCAAGCGATTTGCCCGCTTGGACCCGCACCCAGCCTTCGGAAATGCAATATTCCTCGATATTGGTGCGCTCGACGCCCTTGAAGCGGATGCCGACGCCGCGGCGGAGCTTTTCTTCATCGAACAGGCTGCTGCGCGGATTAACGGACAGGCGGTCGGGCGGCACATCATGCGCATCGGTCTCGGGGTTGGAACCGGTATCCGGGGCGACTTCGGGGTTTTTTTCTTCACTCATGCGCCGCCCATATTAGCTGCGCACAGGGCAGGCAACATGAGACTTCACCAAACGCCGCACCTCAATCCGGCGGGGGCGGGGTTTCCGGCGGCAACGGTGTAATATCCGGCTGCTCTGGCTGCGGTTCGTCGATATCCTCGCGGCCGGGAGGAAATTCGGTCGGGCTTTGCGGATTGACGGTATCGCCCTGGTCCGGATTGACCTCGTCGGGCTGTCGGCCCGGCTGGGTCGCTGCAGTCAAAGGTTCACGCTGATCGAAGTTCATCGGATTGTTCCTTCCATCCAGCCAACGAAGCTGCGCGCAGCCTGTTCCGCGCTTGCCCTTTTGTGCGGGGCCTTTTAAGGGCGCTGGCTTGTCCGTGTAGGCAAGGCTGCAAAGTCTCGCCCCTGCGGCGTCGTTTGGGCCCGGCGGGCGTGGCGGAATTGGTAGACGCGCTGGTTTTAGGTACCAGTATCGTAAGATGTGGGGGTTCGAGTCCCTTCGCCCGCACCAGACGCCGACCACGGGCCACCGAGCGGCACCATTGAAAAAGATTCTATAAAGGCAAAGTTGCACCTCATGCAGATCAAAGAAACCACCAGTGACGGGCTGAAGCGCGCGTACAAGCTCACCATCCCCGCCGCCGATATCGCCTCGCGAATCGATGCCGAGGTGAAGAAGATTGCACCGCAGGTCAAAATGCCCGGCTTTCGCCCCGGCAAGGTACCGGCCAATCTGGTCAAGAAGATGCACGGCGAACAGCTGCACGCGCAGATGGTCAACGATGTGATCCGCGAATCAATCGATTCGCTGATGCAGCAGAAGAAACTGCGCCCCGCGATGCAGCCGAGCATCGACCTCGAAGAAGGTTACGCGGAAGGCAAGGACGCCGAGCTCAACGTCTCACTGGAAATCCTGCCCGATGTGGCGACGCCCGATCTTGACGGATTGAAGCTGGACCGGTTGACGGTACCGGTCAGCGATGCGCAGGTGGACGAGGCGATCAAGAACATTGCCGACCAGCAGAAAAGCTACAAGGACGCACCCAAGACCAAGAAGGCTGCCGAGGGCGACCAGCTGATCATCGATTTCACCGGCAGTGTCGATGGCGTCGAATTCGAAGGCGGCAAGGCCGAAGGCGCCGCGCTCGTAATCGGTTCGGGCCAGTTCATTCCCGGCTTCGAAGAACAGCTGACGGGCGTCAAGACCGGCGACGAGAAGACCATTACGGTCACCTTCCCGGCAGATTATCCGGCCGAAAACCTCAAGGGCAAGGACGCGCAATTCGCGATCACCGTCAAGCAGGTCAAAGTGGAGACCGAAAGCAAGGCGGATGATGAATTCGCCAAGTCGCTCGGTCTTGAAAGCCTCGACAAGTTGAAGGAACTGCTGCGCGGCCAGCTGGAACAGGAAACGAATGGCCTGACCCGCACGCAGATGAAGCGCCAGCTGCTCGATACGCTGGCGGCCGGCCACGATTTCGAAGTGCCCCAAGGCATGGTCGATGCCGAATTCGACCAGATCTGGGCGCAATTGGAACAGGAAGCCGCGAAGGACGAAGATCCCGCCAAGGCGATGAAGGAAATCGAAGCCGAACGGGACGATTACCGCCACATCGCTGAACGCCGCGTACGCCTGGGCCTGCTGCTGTCCGAGATCGGGCAGAAGAACGGCGTCGAAGTTACCCAGCAGGAAATGGCCATGCTGACCCAGCAGGCCGCTCAGCAATATCGCAACGAAGACCGTGAGCGCTTCCTGCAGTTCATCGCCAACGAGCCAATGGCCGCAGCCCAGCTGCGTGCGCCGCTGTACGAAGACAAGGTCGTCGATTTCCTGTTCGGCAAGGCTGACGTGACGGAGCGGGAAGTAACCCGCGAAGAACTGGAAGCCGCGATCGAAGCGGAAGAGGTGGTCGAGGCGAAACCGGCCAAGAAGGCCGCAGCGAAGAAGCCCGCCGCGAAGAAATCGGGCGCGGATGAGAAGCCCGCCAAGGCTGCTCCGGCGAAGAAAGCTCCAGCGAAGGCTAAGGCAGACGCAAAGCCAGCCGAAAAGCCTGAAGCCAAGAAGGCGGCTGCACCCAAGGCCGAGGCGAAGGCTCCTGCCAAGGCTGCACCCGCCAAGAAACCCGCTGCGAAAAAGGCTCCGGCCAAGAAGTAACGGAGTTCTTCCGGTCCGATGTACCGGTAGGTATTCGATACCGAAACCACGTCCCTTTCCGCCTCTGGCGGGGAGAGACGTTGTCGTTATAATACCCCATACTACTGCCCGGCTTGGTTTTTTTGCGCGGGCGCAGCAGCAAATAGGGGTATCGGGTGATGATCGAAATCTGGCT
>NZ_JAXMJI010000015.1:0-24371 GCF_034376665.1 Allopontixanthobacter sp.
CCTCGATGTCGGCTCATCACATCCTGGGGCTGGAGCAGGTCCCAAGGGTTTGGCTGTTCGCCAATTAAAGTGGTACGTGAGCTGGGTTCAGAACGTCGCGAGACAGTTTGGTCCCTATCTGCCGTGGGCGTCGATACTTGATAGGAGTTGCCCCTAGTACGAGAGGACCGGGGTGAACATACCTCTGGTGTACCAGTCATGCCGCCAGGCGTGCCGCTGGGTAGCTATGTATGGACGGGATAACCGCTGAAAGCATCTAAGCGGGAAGCCTCCCTAAAGATAAGGTATCTTCGAGTCGTGATAGACCATCACGTTGATAGGCTGGGTGTGGAAGTGCAGTAATGCATGAAGCTAACCAGTCCTAATAACTCTGATCGCGCTTGATGAATTTGCACCATCAACGACAGGTTTGCCGCAAGGCATGCACGTCGGCGATGTTGGAAGAACATCACAGCCAGATCTGCCCATATATAAGTACATCGATTTAAACCCGCACACACACTGGCTTCATTGCTTGGTGACCATAGCGTCTGTGACCCACCCGATCCCATCTCGAACTCGGCCGTGAAACCAGACAGCGCCGATGGTACTAACGCTCAAGCGTTGGAAGAGTAGGTCGTCGCCAGGCATTGCAGCCAGTGAGTGTGCAGGAAATAACCCATTCGCAATTCAAAAGGGCTGTCCCTAACGGGCCAGCCCTTTTGGTGTCTTTGCTTTTACCGCAAACGGCACTGCGCCTCGTCAGGCGCGAACATGGTGACGCGGGGTGGAGCAGTCCGGTAGCTCGTCAGGCTCATAACCTGAAGGTCGTTGGTTCAAATCCAACCCCCGCAACCACCAGATTCCCGAGTTTGCATTTGCAACAGCCCCGCTGGCCTCAGTGGGGCTTTTTTGCGTCTCGGGGCCCCGAAGAACACTGCGGGGATCGCCTTTGGCTATCGCCAATTGTTCTGATAGGGCCGGTGGCGACTGGCGTGCATCGCCTGCTTGCCCGCGGCCGCCGGGCCGTTACCTACGGATCGCATGAATTGACCCACCGGACTTTGAAAAATCTCGCGCTCGCCGGTGCTCTCGCGCTGCCAGCCGCCCTTCATGCTCAGCCAGCGCCCGATCTACCGCCGGACCCGGTGATCGTGGTGACCGGGCGCGGGCTTGAGCAGACCCCCGCCACCCCCGCGTACGATGTCCAGACGATCGACCGCGACCGGATTACCGCGTCTGCGTCGGGCCGGATCGAGGATGTCCTGTCGGATGTCGCGGGGTTCCAACAGTTTCGCCGGTCGGACAGCCGTTCCTCCAATCCCTCGGCCCAAGGGGTTACCCTGCGCGCGCTGGGCGGAAACGCCACCAGCCGGGCGCTGGTCCTGCTTGACGGGGTCCCCATGGCCGATCCCTTTTTCGGATACATTCCCTTTTCAGCCATAGCGCCCGAGCGGCTTTCCTCGATCCGCATCACGCGCGGCGGGGGCTCGGGCGCGTTCGGTGCGGGCGCTGTCGCGGGCACCATCGAACTGGAGAGCGCCGATGCGGCGACGCTCGGCCTCGCCAGCGGGTCGCTAGCCGCCAACCACCGCGGCGCAACCGAAGCAAGCGCTACGCTTGCGCCACGGCTGGGCCGCGGCTTTGCCGTGGTATGGGGCCGCTGGTTCCGCGGGCCAGGGTTCCAGACCACGCCGGCAGAACAACGAGTGCCTGCCAGCGCCCGCTCGGCCTACGATAGCTGGTCGGCGGGAATCCGCATGGCAGCACCCGTGACCGAAGAAATCGAACTGCAGGCCCGCGCGCTGCTGTTCGATGACCGGCGGACACTCCGGTTCGGCGGCGCCGACAGCACCAGTAGCGGTCAGGACGCGAGCATCAGGCTGGTTGGCCGCGGGTCATGGGCCTTCGATGCCCTGGCCTATGTCCAGGCACGCGATTTTTCCAACATCGTGATCAGCTCGACCCGGTTTGTCCCGGTGCTGGACCAGAGGCGGACGCCCTCGACCGGGCTTGGCGGCAAGCTGGAAGTCCGCCCGCCAGTGGGCGGAGGTCATGTGCTGCGCCTGGGTGCCGACTACCGAAAAGCTACGGGCGAGCTGCAGGAAGAAGCGTTGAGCGCATTTACCGGCAGCATCACCGCGCGCCGACGCGCTGGTGGTACCAACAGCGACTTGGGCCTGTTTGTCGAAGACGACTGGACTCTTGGCAGGCTGGTGCTGACCGCCGGTGCGCGCGCCGATCGGTGGACGGTCGCCGAAGGTTTCTTCCTCGAGCGAGACGGGAACGGCGCGGTGGTGGAGGAAAGCCGCTTCGCCGACCGGAGCGGCTGGGATCTGTCGTTTCGTGGCGGCGCATTGTTCCGGGCAGGCGCCGGGTTGGATCTGCGTGCGGCAGTCTACAGCGGTGTCCGTCTGCCTACGCTGAATGAACTTTACCGGCCCTTCGTGGTCTTCCCGGTAGTCACCCTGGCCAATGAAGCGCTTGAAAACGAAGCACTACGCGGCTTCGAGGTGGGAGTGGATTTCGAACCAGCGCCAGATTTCCGGCTTTCCCTGACCGCCTTCGACAACCGGGTGAAGAACGCCATCGCAAATGTGACCATCGGCACCAATTTGCGCCAGCGCCGCAATGTCGATGCGGTGCGTGCGCGCGGGCTGGAACTGGCCGCGCAGGCGAAACTGGGCGAATTTTCCCTCAACGGGTCGCTCGCCTGGACCGATGCCGAAGTCGAGGGCAGCGGTCTTTCGGCGGATCTGGACGGTATGCGCCCGTCGCAGACCCCGGCGCTGTCCGCCAGCACGACGATTGCCTATGAACCGGCCAGCGGGTGGCGGCTTGCCGCTACACTGCGCCATGTCGGCCGGCAGTTCGAAGATGACCGGCAAAGCGATGTCCTGCCCGCCGCGACCACGATCGACGCTTTCGTGCAGATCCCGCTGGCGCGCCGCGTTGCCCTGATCCTGCGCGGAGAGAACCTGACCGACACGAATATCATCACCAGAAACCAGGGCGGATCGATCGATCTGGGTGTGCCGCTCACCGTGTGGGCAGGTATCCGCTTCGGACAGTGGTGAGATCGGTCACTCGATCGATTCCCCAGCTTTCGCCCGTTCCACCGCAAAGCGGGGTGTCCGCTTTCCGCGCGTCCTTCCGGTCAGATGGAACTGGAAACACCGGTCACATCGGTAAGGACGAAGCGGGAAGTCGGCCCGGCTGGCAGCCGCGAGCGCTTCGGCTTCCGAGCCGTAACGCTGCTTTCTGGCGCAGATGCTTAGACGCGTGCGGATGGCTGGCTCCTCCGTTCTGAACTCGCGAAGGGGTACGCCAATTTTGCTCCGCTGCAAATTGCGCGGACAGAAATGTTGCAGGCCTTGCGAGGATTGCGCGAAGGGGTCAATTTGCGGACATGACCTTCGACGATCACTTGCAGCGCTATTTCGGCACCACCGATATGGCGCAGGTTGCGCCCGAGGCGATTGCGGCGGGTCTGGAGCGGATGCATGTCGATTTCGGGCTTGAGAAAGATCGCGGCCACCGCTTTGCTCTGTGGACGGTGATGTACATCCTGGGGGACGCACCCGATCTCGACGTGGCTTTCAAGGATGAGAGCGACCGGAACGCCGCCCGCGATTTCATGGATCTGATGGACCGCATGCCCGATGCTTAGGCGGCGTCCGACCCGGGGGAGCGCAGTGTGGAGGCGCTAATTCTCCTCATCCTCGGCGGCGCAGTGATCTACCTGTGGAACCGTACCGCCGCGCAGCAGCGGCAGATCGACTGGCTGACGGAATTGGTCGATGGCGCACTCGCGCGCCCTGCCGCACCTGAAGCCAAGGCTGCCATCGCCGCGTCACCCCGAGCCGACTTCGGAGATGAGGCAGCGGTCGTTCCCGTTGCGGTGCAGGATACCGCACCATCCCAACCATCGCCCGCCCCTGAATCGGAGTTCCACGCCGAAGCGCCGGAAGCCCGCCCCCGCTTTTCGATGCCCAAGCTATCGCTGGATTTCGAGGATCTGTTCGGGCGGCGGCTGCCGATCTGGGCAGGGGGCATCGCGCTGGCGGTCGCGGGATTTTTCCTGGTGCGCTATTCGATTGAAGCCGGGTTGATCACCCCGTCCGTCCGCGTAATGCTCGGCTTTGCTTTCGGGCTGGCGCTGCTTGCGGCGGCCGAGGCGGCATTCCGGTTCGAAGGCCTGGTCAGGGATGAGCGCGTCCGGCAGGCATTGGCCGGGGCCGGGCTAGCCACGCTCTATGCCAGTTTCTACCTTGCCGGATCGGTCTACGGGTTGCTCGGGTCGACCCTGTCGTTCCTCGGCCTGGCCGCGGTCACGGGCGCCGCAATCGTGCTGTCGTTCCGCTTCGGCCTGCCTTGCGCTGTTCTCGGGCTGGTCGGAGGGTTCGCTGCGCCCACGCTAGTCGGCAGCGAGGACGCGAACCTTCCGATGCTGGCGCTGTATCTGGCGCTGGTCACCGCCGGTCTGGCGCTTACCGGAAAGCGGCAGGACCGGGCGTGGCTCGGCCTGGCATCGCTGGGGGGTGCGCTTGGCTGGGGTATCCTGCTGCTCACCTCCGGCTTTGCCGGCGCGGTCGATACTCTGGCCGTTGGCGGGTTCCTGCTGCTGATCGGTGCAGCCCTGCCATTGCTGCTGGCCCACAATAGTCTGCAGGGATTTGGCCGGTTGGTAGTGGCCGGTCTAGCGACCCTGCAGATGGCGGCGCTGGTCGATCAAGCCAGCTATACATTCCTGGCCTGGAGCCTTTACGCGCTGCTGGCGGCGGGGATCGGCGCGCTGGGCTGGCAATATCCCAGAATGCGCGAGGGCAGCGCGGTGGCTGCGGCGACCGGGCTGTGGTTGCTGGCGATCTGGCCCGATCCCGGTGCAAGCGAATTTGCGGTGGTGGGGACCGCCTTCGCGGCGATCTTTGGCGGGCTGCCGCTGGTGCATGTGCGGCGAGCGCACCACCGCGCGGTCGATCTGTGGCAGCTGAGTGCCTTTCCGCTGGGTCTGATCGGCACCGCGATGTGGCACTTTGCGGGCGATTTCAACACCCTGCAGGCCGGGTTGGCCAGCGCGGCACTGGCTTTGGCGGCGATCCCCGCTGCGGCGACCTGGAGATTGTGGCCGAAGGATCGGGAGCCTGTGCCGACCGGTGCTGCGATCACCCTGACGGCTGCGGCAATCGCCCTGTTCGCTGCCGGACTGCTGGCCACTCCTCTGTGGGCCGCGCCGCTGGCTGGCGGCGTAATTGCCGCTCTTGTCGCTGCGCTCGGCTGGAACCGGAACGATTCCGTGCTGGCCAATATCGGCTGGGGCGCTGCCTGGATAACGCTGATGGCCTGTTTGCTGACGGTGGATGACGGAGCGCAATTGATGCGCGCCATCGGGCCGGCCGAGGCGGCCGAGCCGCTTCGGAACATCCTCCGGTGGGCCGCTGCAGCGCTGCCATTCGGGATGCTGGCGATGGGCGACCCGCGCAACTCGCTGCGCTCTATAGCCGAAGTTTTCACAATATTGCTCGTCTATGTGGCCGCGGCGCAGATCGTTCCTGCCGATTATCTCGCCTGGGCAACGGCGGCGGCGGCCATCCTGATCGCATGGCGCCTGCCCGCACGATTGGCCGCGCAACTGACCCTGGGTGCCATCGCAATGCTGTGGGCGCTGTGGCCGTCCGTCCAATGGCTACAAAGCGGGTTTGAGGCGCTGTACGGCATTCCGATGCTGGTGCCCGATCTGCCCGCGGTTCCGATGGTGCTGCGGCAAATTGTGCCCGCAATTGCGGCGGCAGCCGGGTTGTTGTGGTTCGCGCGAAATTCGCCCGACTGGGTGCGGACAGGCGCCACCGCGATATTAGCGGCGCTTGGCCTGATGGCCGCCCATGTGCTGTTCAAACAGCTGTTCGCGCTGGAAACCGCCGGTCAGTTCCGCGAAAGCGGCCTGGCCGAACGCACAGCGTGGGAGGCGCTCCTGCTTGGGGCCGGCTATGGCGTGTGGCGTCTCTGGCAATTGCGACCCTCGGACGCATTGATTTTGGCGGCACAGATAGCCGCGGGGGCCGCTTTGGCGCATTTCGCCTGGTTTACCGTGGTGCTCCACAATCCGCTGTGGGCCGATCAGTGGGTCGGGCCGCTTCCGCTGCTTACCTGGCTGCTGCCGGCCTATGCAGTGGGCGCGGGGTCGCTGCTGCTGCTGCTGCGCCGGATGAAGCGCGAACCTCTGCCGATCGCCCTTGCGGTGTTCGACGCGGCCATGATGGGACTGATCTTCCTGTTGGCGCTGTCTGTCTTGCGGAATCTTTTTGCGGGCGGTTGGCTGACCTCGGTGCCGATTAACCAAACGGAGGATCTGCTGCGCTCCCTGCTCGGGATCGTGCTGGCGATCGGATATCTTCTGTGGGGCTCGCGGACGGGCACAAGATCATGGCGGATCGGATCGCTTGTGCTGATGCTGGGCGCAGTGCTGAAAGTCTTCTGGTTCGACACCGCCGCTCTGGAGGGGCTGACCCGGATCGCCTCAATCATGGCGCTCGGCTTCAGCCTGATCGGGATCGGCTGGTTCTATACGCGGCAGCTGGCCCGGCCCGCAGCGCAATCCGAAGTCTGATCCTTGCAATCGCTGCAACACCGACCGCGAGAATAGCGTTACACAAGCTGCTGTAATTGCATTATATGCAGCTCACCATGTTCGAAAATGTCGATGCCCTGCTTCTCGCCCGCATCCAGTTTGCCTTCACGGTAAGCTTTCATTTCATCTTCCCCGCGTTTTCGATCGGACTGGCAAGCTATCTGGCGGTGCTCGAAGGGCTGTGGCTGAAAACCGGCAAGCAGATTTATCTCGACCTGTTCAAATACTGGCTGAAGATCTTTGCGATCGCCTTCGCCATGGGCGTCGTTTCGGGCATCGTGATGTCCTATCAGTTCGGCACCAACTGGTCGGTATTCTCGGACCTGGCCGGGCCGGTGATCGGGCCCCTGATGGCCTATGAAGTTCTGACCGCGTTCTTCCTCGAGGCCGGATTTCTCGGCGTGATGCTGTTCGGGATGAACCGGGTGGGGCCCAGGCTCCATTATGCGGCGACCTGCATGGTCGCGCTGGGAACCTTCGTGTCGGCCTTCTGGATACTGTCGGTCAACAGCTGGATGCACACGCCAGTGGCGTTCGAAATGGGGGCGAACGGACAGTTCCTGCCCGGCCCGAGCTGGTGGAACATCGTGTTCAATCCCAGCTTCCCGTACCGCCTGGTCCACACCGTCATCGCCGCCTATCTGACGACGGCTTTCGTCGTCGGCGGCGTCGGCGCGTGGCACTTGCTGCGCGACAAATCCAACCTGCACGCCCGCAAGATGTTCTCCATGGCAATGTGGATGGCGGCGATCGTTGCGCCGATCCAGATCTTCGCCGGGGACCTGCACGGACTCAACACGCTGGAGCATCAGCCGCAGAAAGTGATGGCGATGGAGGGACACTATCAAAGCCATCCCGACGGCGCTCCGCTGATCCTGTTCGGCATTCCCAACAGCGCGGAAAAGCGGGTGGATTACGCGGTAGAGATTCCCAAGGCGTCCTCTCTCATTCTGAAGCATGATCTCAATGCGCCGCTGGCCGGGCTCGACACCATCTCCGATGACGAGGAGCCGCCGGTCGGGATCGTGTTCTGGTCTTTCCGGATCATGGTCGCGATCGGGTTTGCCATGTTGGGGCTGGGCGTGTGGAGCCTGTTCGCCCGCGCCCGCAGGAAGCTCTACGACTGGTCACTGCTGCACCGCGCCGCGCTGATCATGGCACCAAGCGGCTTTGTCGCGGTGCTCGCCGGCTGGATCACCACCGAAGTGGGCCGGCAGCCCTATGTGATCTACAATCTGCTGCGAACCGCCGACGCCGCCAGCCCGCTGGATGCCCCGGCAGTCGGCGCATCGCTGCTCGCCTTCGTGATTGTTTACTTCGCGGTGTTCGGGGTCGGTACCTGGTATATCCTGCGGCTGATGAGCCATCATCCCCACACCGGCGAAACCGGCGTCAAGCGGGGCGAGACCGGCCCGATCCGCACCGCCGGGATTACTCCCGGGCCGACGCAGAACCCGGGTCGTGCGGGCACCATGCCCGGCGGGAAGGAGCCGGAATAATGGATCTCACCGTCATCTGGGCCTTCATCATCGCCTTCGCCGTATTTGCCTATGTGGTGATGGACGGGTTCGATCTCGGGATCGGCATTCTGTTCCCGACATTCGGCGTGGGGGAGGAGCGGGATCAGGCGATGAATTCCATTGCGCCGGTGTGGGATGGTAACGAGACCTGGCTGGTGCTGGGCGGCGGCGGATTGCTCGCCGCGTTCCCGCTCGCCTATGCGATCATCCTGCCGGCCACATACCCGCTGATCATCGCCATGCTGCTCGGCCTGGTGTTTCGCGGGGTGGCGTTCGAGTTTCGCTGGCGCGATCCGGCGCACCGGGCGTTGTGGGATTTTTCCTTCACCGCCGGTTCTTTCGTCGCGGCGATGGCGCAGGGGATGATCCTTGGCGCGTTGCTGCAGGGCGTCGAGGTTGACGGGCGCGCCTATGCCGGGAGCTGGTTCGACTGGTTCACGCCTTATACGCTGCTGACGGGGGTCGGCACCGTTGCGGGCTATGCGCTGCTCGGTGCGACCTGGCTGGTCTGGAAGCTGGAGGGCGCGGCGCAGGAACACGCCTACCGGCTGGCGTTTCGCGCAGCCGTCGCCACGCTGGCGCTGCTGGGTGCGGTCAGCCTGTACACGCCGTTCCTGGACGCGACCTATTTCGACCGCTGGTTCTCCATGCCCAGCATCCTGTTCGCCAGCCAGGTTCCGCTGCTGACCCTGATTATCGCATACTTCCTGTTTCGCGGGCTGGCGAAAAAATGGGAAGCCGCGCCGTTCTGGCTGTCGCTGGCGCTGTTCCTGCTGGGAATGGCGGGGCTGGGCGTATCCATGTGGCCCTATGTCGTGCCCGAGGCAGTGACGATCTGGGATGCCGCCGCACCGGAACGCAGCCAGATATTCATGCTGATCGGGGTCGCGATCACCATGCCGCTGATCCTGATCTACACCGGCTGGGCCTATTGGGTGTTCCGCGGCAAGGTGGGGCATGAAGGATATCATTGATGCCGCCTGAAAAGGACCGGGGCGCGGGGCCGCTGTGGCAGAGGCTCGCGTGGATGGCGGGGATCTGGGCCGCCAGCGTCCTGGTGCTGGGGGTAGTGGCCATGATCATCCGCGCATGGCTGGGCCTGTGACGGATCAGACCGCCGCAACCTCGCGGCGCAGATATTCGGACAGCGCCGCCACCTCTGTTTCACTGAACAGCAGACCCAGCTTGCTGCGGCGCCACAGGATGTCCTCTGCCGTACGGGCCCATTCGTGGGTGACCAGATAATCCACTTCCGCGGCCGATAATCCGTGCCCGAAATCCTGGCCGAGATCGGCGCGGCTCCGGGCAGTGTCGAGGAAGAACCGCGCTCTTGTGCCGTAAGCCTTGACGATCCGGTCCGCGTCCGCAGGGGATAGGAACGGATAGTCCGTCCGATAGATGGCGACCAGATCGTCTGCGCCCTCCGCCGGGAAATTGCCGCCCGGAAGCGCGGCCGATCCGGTCCAGTGACTTTCGCCATCAAGCGCCAGATAGGGGCGCAGCTTGTCGACGGCCTCTTCGGCGACATGGCGGTAGCTGGTGATTTTGCCGCCGAAGATGGAGAGCAGCGGATGGCTACCCTCCGACAGATGCAGGTCCAGCGCATAACCGCGTGTTGCCGCTTCGGGGCGGCCCGACCCGTCGTCGAGCAGCGGCCGCACGCCGGAATAGGTCCAGACGACATCCTCCGGTGAGATCGCCGCCTTGAAATACTGGTTCGCGCCTTCGCACAGATAGGCAATTTCCTCGGCGCTGGCGGCTGCGTCGAACGCGCTGGCGTGGTGATCCTGATCGGTGGTGCCGATCAGGGTGAATTCGCGCTCATAGGGTATGGCAAAGAATATCCGACCGTCGGGCAGTTGGAAGAAATAGGCGTATTCGTGATCGAACAGGCGGCGGACCACGATATGCGATCCGCGCACCAGCCGCATCTTGCGCGGCGTCATGACGTTGGCACGATCCAGCAGGTTGAGCACCGAAGGGCCGGCCGCGTTGACCACGGCCCTGGCGGTGTAGGAATGTTCCGCGCCGTCATCGCCTGTTGTCCGCACGCTCCAGCCATGCGGCCCCTGTTCCAGCCGCGTGACTTCGGTGCGGGTGCGGATTTCCGCTCCCCGGTCTGCAGCATCCATCGCATTCAGCACCACCAGCCGGGCATCGTCGACCCAGCCATCGGAATATTCGAAACCCCGGGTCAGGAACGGCTTCAGCGGCGCTCCGGCAGGGTGTTTGCGCAGATTGACTGACGTGGTCGCCGGCAGCTTCCTGCGGCCGCCGATATGGTCATACAGAAACAGTCCGAGCCGCAGCAGCCACCGTGGCCGCAGTCCGGAACGGTGGGGCAGGATGAACCGCATCGGCCAGATGATATGCGGCGCGATCCGCCACAAGGTCTCGCGTTCCTTCAGCGCCTCGCGCACGAGGCCGAATTCGTAATGTTCCAGATAGCGCAGGCCGCCGTGGATCAGTTTGGTGGAGGCTGAGGAGGTTCCGCGCGCCAGGTCGCCGCATTCAAGCAGCAGCACTTTCGCGCCGCGCCCCGCCGCATCGCGGGCGACCCCGGTCCCGTTTACCCCGCCGCCAATGACGATCAGATCGAATTCCGGCGGGCTCATGCGGCAGGGGACATCGGAATGAGGAAAAATCCAGTCGGGTAGGGGCCAACGCGCTCGGTGTTACCATAAGCAGCGACTGCGCCCCACGGCAAGCGGCGACGAATATTTGCGCGGCGCGAAGCCGGGTCCGGATCCAATACGGCACTGGACTAGCGCCCGATCGGCACTAAGTAGCCCTGCATGACTTCGACCATCGATCCGATGCCCGTGTGCGTTGCGGCGCTGTACAAATTTGCTCCGGTGGAGGATGTGAAGGGCCGCCGCGCGGCGCTCGCGGCGCTGTGCGATGAAAAGGCGATACGCGGCACGATCCTGATCGCTCGCGAGGGTCTGAACGGAACCATCGCCGGAAGCGACGCCGCGATTGCGGAGGTATTGTCGGCGATCCGCTCGATTCCCGGGTTTGCGGACCTCGAGGTAAAGTTTTCGCGCGCGGGCACCATGCCGTTCCACCGGATGAAGGTGCGGATCAAGCCTGAAATCGTCACCATGGGCCAGCCGGACATCGATCCTCTGGCGGGGGTAGGCCATTATGTCGCGCCGGCAGATTGGAACGCGCTGATAAGCGATCCGGGCACCATCGTGATCGACACCCGCAACGATTACGAGACCGCGGTCGGCACCTTCAGGGGTGCGATCGACCCCGACCTGAAGACGTTTCGCGATTTTCCGGCATGGTTCCGGCAGGAGCGTGAACGGCTGCTGGGGGAAGGAAAGCCGCCAAGAGTCGCGATGTTCTGCACCGGCGGTATCCGCTGCGAAAAATCGACCGCGTTCCTCAAATCCGAAGGGGTGGACGATGTCTACCATCTCGAGGGCGGCATCCTGAAATATCTCGAAACCGTAAGTGCGGAAGAATCCCTGTGGGACGGCGAATGCTTCGTTTTCGACCAGCGGGTGACTGTCGGGCACGCCTTGGCACCGGGAACCTACCAGCTGTGCCATGCCTGCCGCCGCCCGCTGACGACGGAAGATCTGGCGTCCGACCTCTACGAGGAAGGGGTCAGTTGCTCCGCCTGCCATGACGAGCGAACCGATGCGCAGCGTGCGGGCTACCGGGAACGCCAGCGCCAGGAAACGAAGGCGGCCGAGGCCGGGATCGCCCACGTCGGAGCGCGGCTGAAACCACACAGCGCCCGCTGATGGCGGAGTTTCCCGTTCTCTACAGCTTCCGCCGTTGCCCCTATGCCATGCGGGCGCGGCTGGCACTGCTGGTCAGCGGCACAAGGTGCGAACTGCGCGAAGTGAAGCTGTCCGCCAAACCCGATGCCCTGATCGAGATATCCGCAAAGGCCACGGTGCCGGTGCTGCATCTGCCGGGCGGCGAGGTTGTTGACGAAAGCATCGAGATAATGCGCTGGGCGCTGGCGCGTAGCGATCCGGAAGGATGGCTGGACCGCGATGATCCTGCGTTGATTGCGGCCAATGACGGGCCGTTCAAGCACCATCTCGACCACTACAAATATCCCGGCCGGTACGAAGATTGCGATGCGGTTCAGCACCGCGAAGCGGCGTTGGACTATCTGCGGATCCTCGATAACCGCCTTGAAGCACAGCCGCAGCTGTCCGGCCCCGAGCGCGGGCTGACCGACATGGCGATCCTGCCCTTCATTCGCCAGTTTGCCGCGACCGACCGCAATTGGTTCGCGGCCCGGAACCTGCCCTGCATCCAGCGCTGGCTTGCCGCCCACCTGGACTCACCCCTGTTCAGCGGCGTCATGGACAAACGCCCG
Organism: Allopontixanthobacter sp.; assembly: GCF_034376665.1. NCBI lineage: Bacteria > Pseudomonadati > Pseudomonadota > Alphaproteobacteria > Sphingomonadales > Erythrobacteraceae > Allopontixanthobacter > Allopontixanthobacter sp. The sequence goes on from NZ_JAXMJI010000015.1 coordinate 12,476, forward strand.
CCCTGGAAACCGGGCGATGACCCGGTCTATTTTCCGGCTGGCTAAGTGTCGTCGTTGCGGATGCGTTGCAGGAACATGTCTACCTGACTGCGCAAGGTCGCCGCTTGGCCTTCGAGGTCGGTGGCCGAATTCAGCACCTGCGAGGCCGCAGCCCCGGTCGCCAGCGAGCTCTCCCGCACATTGCCGATACCGGAGGAAACTTCGCCGCTGCTGCGCGCCGCCAGATCGATGCTGCGCGCCAGATCGTGCCCCGCAACCGATTGCTGGTCCACCGCCGAAGCGATCGAGATTGCGGTTGTCTCGAGCTGTTCGACTTGAGAGCTGATCGAGCGCAGCGCGAGCACCGAATCGTTGGTGGAGTTCTGCATATCGCGGATCTGCTGCGCAACTTCTTCGGTCGCTCGGCTGGTCTGGGCCGCCAGTTCCTTGACCTCCGATGCGACCACGGCAAAACCGCGACCGGCCTCTCCGCCGCGCGCGGCTTCTATCGAGGCATTGAGCGCGAGCAAATTGGTGCGCCGCGCGATCGACTGGATCAGTTCCACCACTTGTCCGACCTGCGACGCGGAGGCGGCCAGGGTCGACATCTTGGCGTCCGCAACATCTGCCGATTCCGAAGCCTTGCGGGCCAGTTCCGCCGACGTTGCCGCCTGGCGGCTGATCTCGCCGATCGACATGGCGAATTCATCGCTCGCCGCCGCCGCAGCTGTGACGCCCGAGGAGGCTTCCTGCATCGAATGCGCGGCCCGGCTGGCCTGATCGGACGCAGTCTCGGCCGTTCGTTCCATGACGCCGGCGGTTGTCTTGAGCTGGGTGGAGGCCGCGGCGACACTGCTGACAATATCGCCCACGGTCATTTCGAACTTGCTGGCCATCTTGGAAACCACTTGCGCCTGCCGTTTCCGGCGGTCTTCGCGCTCCTGCGCCTCTTCCGCCGATTTGGCCAAGGCGAGTTTCGCGCGCTCTGCGGCATCGGCCTGCAGCTTTTCCAATTCGAATGCCACCAAGCGGAATCTCTCGAGCGTGCGTGCCATCTTCCCGATTTCGTCGGCCCGGCCCTTGCCCGGTATCGTCAGGTCTTTCTTGCCCTTGGCCAGCGCTGCCATCTGTTCGGTAATTTCGGCAATGACGTCCCCGATGTCGCGCTGGAAAAACCGCATCACCAGCAATGACGAAGCCAGCGCCACGATCACCAGCAGCACAAACCCGATTATCTGCTGAGTCAGAAGAAGACTATGCTCGGCGTTGAGGAACTTAACCTTCTCGGCCATTTGTCTGGACAGCACTTCCGCGCCCGTGGTCAGCGACAATCCGGTGCTTGCGACGCCGCTCGCATCAGATCGATCGATTGCCGTTTCCATGACCACCAGACCGGCGTCGATCTGGTCCAGTGCGGCACCGACATCCGGCTGCTGCGTACCAATGAAGCTGCGCATCGCGTCAATTTTGCGCTGTTCCTCCGCTATAGCTGCAATGGCAGTACGCGATTCGGAAGGGTCCCGGGAAACAAGATAGCGGTCCGACAGCCGGCGGATTTCAGCGATGTCGCCCATCGTGCGGGTTGCTCCCAAGGTCAGCTCATATTGTTGGCTGACCGTCTGGGACTTGTTCCACAGCATCGTGTATCCCAGCAGCACCACAGCAGCGATTGCCGCAGCGAAGGCCAGGTTTCCGCCGAATGTTGCCCGCAGCTTCCCCGCGATCGACTGCTGGGCAAACCATCGCGCCAGTCGGTTGCCGGATATCTCAGGTTCATGAGATGGATGGGCGGCATCGCCCACCATCGGATACAAGGCACCGGCAGCCGGATCACCGGAAACTTCTGTGCCGGTTCCTGGCGTAATTTCGGTCATGGCGTTCATGCTGCCGAATTCTCCTGTTCTCTGAAGTGTACGGCCCGGTTGCCGATCGCGGTGCAATCGGTACCGATTGCCGGCACCGACAGATGTTGTTCGATGTCACTCGCTGGCATGGCCTTGAAGTAGAGCCAGCCCTGGATATGGTCGCATCCCGCCGCCCGAACCAGATCGGCCTGCGCCTCCGTTTCGACTCCTTCGGCGGTGACCTCCATGTTCAAGGCCCGGGCCATCGAGATGCTGGAAAGCATCATGGCCCGCAAACTTTCATCGGTCGCGGAATTGGCGATCAGCGAACGGTCGAGCTTCAGCTTGTGGAACCGGAACTGGCGCAGGAAGCCGATCGAGGCGTATCCGGTGCCGAAATCGTCGAGCACCACATTGACCCCGAACCCGCGAATGATGTCGAGACTCCGTTCCGCTACGACCGGATCGAGAATCAACGAGGTTTCCGTTATCTCAAGGTCCAGCCGTTCGGCGGGAAACCCGGTTTCGTCGATGATCTGGCCCAGCTGGATCGGAAATTCGGGGTTGCGCAATTGCGCCGCCGATATGTTGACCGATAGCTTGATTTCCCCCCAGCCAAGGGCGTCCTGGCAGCTCTTGCGCAGGACCCACAATCCGATGGCGTTGATCAGGCCGGTTTCTTCGGCAATCGGCACGAAGGCACCCGGACCGATGATCTTGCCATCAGGCCGCTCCCAGCGCAGCAGCGATTCCACAGCGACAATCTGGCGCGTACCGGCATCGACGAGGGGCTGGTAGTGGATCCGAAATTCATTATTGAGCAGCGCATCGCGCAGTTCGTTGTTCATGTCGCGAACGGCTTCGAGATTGCGGTCGAATTCCGCGCGGAACCAACTGCAGCGCATTTTCCCGCCGCGCTTCGATGCATACATCGCCACATCCGCGCGGCGCAGCAATTCGGAAGAACTGGGCCGATCGTCAGGGGTTGAGCGGGCCAGGCCGACGCTTGCACCAATTCCGATCCGGCGATCTTCCACTGCAATAGTCTGTGACAGCCGGTCGAGGAGGTTGCGGCAGATCCCTTCGAGGATCGTGCCTGCGAGCGGCCCCGTCATTGCGATAGCGAATTCGTCGCCGCCAAGCCGGTAGGTCAAGGCGTTCTTCCCGCACGCGCCGCGCAGCATTGTGGCGACTTCCTTGATCACCTGGTCACCGACATGATGGCCGTAGAGATCATTGACGATCTTGAAGCCGTCCAGATCGATCAATGCGACGGCCAGTTCACCGTCCGAATTCGTGCGGCTATTGGCGTGATGGTGCAGTGCGCGCCGGTTAGGCAGGCCGCTAAGGCTGTCCGTAAGGCCGAGTTCCTGGAGTTCGTCGACCGCCTTGATGCCGATGAGGGCAAGGAAAGCGGCTGCGAGGGAGTAAGTGGCAATTCCGCCGATAATCAGGGCCGAGGCCGAGGCCGGGGGTACATCGTCGCTGAAGATCAGGACCATGCAGATGGTGACGAAAATCAGCGTCAGCACCAGCATGGGCATGACCACCAACCATCTCGGATTTGAACCCAACCTACTTAGGGAATAATACATTTCGCCCCCGTGGATCGGTGACAGCCCGACCTCTCCAGACCGGATTAGCCCGAGGTGACTAAAGAAGCGTTAAGCCGTAATTTACTGTGTTGATTTTCGTGCGGTAGATGCGTGCGCGACGATTTCCTCGGAAGCCGGTGCCGGTTCCGCGGTCCACCGGTTCACGATCGAATCCGGCTGCGCCTTGGTGTAGAGACCCTGCATCCCGCGCGATGGTTTGAAGGTCCCGGTGCGCCCGACCGTGGTTTCACCGGCCCCAAGCATCAGCAATCCGTCATGCGCCATGGTCTGGGCGATCCGCTTGAAGGCCCGTTCACGCGTTACTTCATCGAAATACAGCAGGACATTGCGGCACAGCACCAGGTCGTAGCGGCTCAGGTCCCCTGTCGGTTCAAGCATATTACCGACCTTGAACCGGATCATCCGTTGTAGATTCCGCTTTGCCTGCCACCCCCCGGCCGTTTCTTCGAAATGCGCAATCATCTGGCTGATGCCCAGACCCCGCTGGATTTCGAACTGGCTGTAGCAGGCCCGCTTGGCGGTCTTGATCGCCGCTGCCGAAACATCCGTACCGACGATTTCGATCTGCCAACCGGCCCAGCGCTGCGGCTGTTCCACGAACATCATTGCCAGCGACAGCGCCTCCTGCCCGGTCGAGCAGCCGGCGGACCAGATCGACAGCCGCTTGGTTGCGGCGCGCTTCTTGGCCAGAGCGGGCAATGCGTGCGTGTCGAGCAATTCAAACATGACCCGGTCACGGAAAAAATAGGTTTCGTTGTTGAGCAGGGCTTCGACCACTTCACGCGCGAGCTGATCACCCTGCGGTTCCGCCAGCAGGCAGACTAGCTGGTCGGTGTTGGTGATGCCCCGGTCGCGAAAAATTCCGCCGAGCGCCGAGGTAATCCGCCAGCGCCTGCTTTCCGTCAGTTGCTGTCCGGAACGAGCGGTCAGAAGGTCGGCAATGATCCGGTGGGAAATTGCACTCACTTCCATGCCGTAGCTCCGGCAATGAGTCCGATGCGGCTGGCAAGGTCCGCCGGGGGAAGGATCGCGCTGGTCAGGCCTGCTTCGGCCACTGCGCGCGGCATGCCCCAAACTGCGCTGCTGGATTCGTCCTGGGCCAGGATCGTTCCGCCTGCCTGGACCAGCTTTGCCGCGCCTTCCACTCCGTCGCGGCCCATGCCCGACAGGACAATGCCCAAGGCGTGGCCTCCGGTGGCATCGGCGAGGGTTTCCAGCATGGGGTCGACCGATGGTCGGCACCCGCTGGTGACCGGGAAATGACCGATTTCCGTGATCAGCCGTCCGCCGCTTTCGCGGACCATCATGTGCCCGTTGCCGGGCGCGATATGGATGCAGCCGGGTTCGATCGGAGTGCGCGAACCGGCGACCACGGTTTTGCGGCCCCCCGCCGATTCGAGCTGACGGGCGAAGACCGGAATAAAGCTTTCGGGAAGATGTTGCGTGACCAGAATCGGCAACTCCAATTGCTGCGGCAGGTTGCGCAGCAGGATGCACAGCGCGTGGATACCTCCGGTGGATGCGCCGACGGCGATAACTCTGGGCGGCTTTGGTGCAGCCTTGCGCAGCGGAGGTAAGCCGGTGCCGGGCGCGATGCTTTCGGTGCCGCGCAGCGCGGCTTCGGCCACGTCGGCGGATTCCGGACCAGTCGGTGCGAGGGCGTGGATTTTCTCCAGCAGCGCCGTGCGATACGCCTGGTCGAAGCCGCCCGATCGCGGTTTCAGCATCGTGTCGGCCGCCCCCATGCGCAGCGCGGCGATTGTATGTTCGGCACCTTCTTCGGTGAGAGAGGACACCACCAGTACCTGCGCGCCCCTGGCCGCAGCCAGGATCATCGGAAGCGCATCGAGGCCGCCCATCCCCGGCATTTCCAGGTCGAGCAGGATCACATCGACCCGCTTGTGGGCGAGTTCTGCAATCGCCAGTTCGGCGCTGCTGGATTTAGCAATAATTTCGAAGCCGTCCGCCTCCTCGATGATGCGCGACAGGACTGTGCGCACAATCAGCGAATCGTCGACGATCATCACTCTGGCGGGTGTTCGCCCAATGCGGCTTGGACGTGGCGGCCGGGATGCAGTTCGGGTCGGCAGGGAAAACAGGTGGCGCATCGCTGGCAGGCGCTCAGGCCATGCCAACCAGCTGCAATTTTATCTGCAGGGTCTCGTGATCGAACGGCTTCATGACATATTCGTCCGCGCCGGCGCTGATGGCTTCGCGGATATGCGCGATGTCATTCTCGGTGGTGCAGAAAACCACCTTCGGCACGTCGCCGCCAGGCTGCTTGCGCAGCTGGATCATGAATTCGATGCCGGTCATAACGGGCATATTCCAGTCAAGCAGAACCACATCGGGCATGGTTTCGAGGCAATGATCGAGCGCCACCCGCCCGTTTTCCGCCTCTGCAACGGAGAATCCGAGGCTTTCGAGAATGTGGCGCGACACTTTGCGGATAACCCGCGAATCGTCGACAACGAGGCAGCTCTTCATGATGATACGATCCTTTTCATCTGCTGCCTTATCAGCCTAAGGTAACTATCCGCTTAAGCCGACGCGGCGATTTGCTTTTTCGCAGGCTTTTTAGCCGGTCCGGCAGTAGGCGGCCCCGCGACCATTCGCCCGACGTCGATCAGCAATGCCGGACCAACGCCGGTTTCCACCATTCCCAGCGAGACCCGCTCCCACGCCTCTCCGAAACCGCCAGGAACCGGCTCGGGCGCTGATCGCGCATCGGTGACGTCTTCGACCTTGTCGACCTGGAGTGCGTAAAGATGCCCGTCGATTTCCACCACGGCAGCGCGGCTGTCCGGGGGCGTTTCGGCTTCGAGACCCAGTGATCTTCGGCAATCCACCACAGTCAGCGAACGGCTGCGCATGGCCGTCAAGCCAACGATGAAATCGGGCGCGCGCGGCACCGGAGCGATCGATTCAATCTCGATCACCGACTTGACTTCCACTGCGCGGAAGGCTGCACGGCGGCCTGCTATCCGGGTCATCACCAGTAATTCGTTCATTGGCTTTTACTCGTGCGGGCCTGTTTCAGCGCAGCCATCAGGGCGTCGCGGTCGTAACGGTATATTCCCCGGTCCGGTTGTTCCGGACGGTCGCTGTCGGAATGGAGGCGGATGACCGTGGCCGATGTGTCTGCCGGTTCGGCTTCGCCATCCATCACGATCGTAACGTCGGCGGGATCTTCTGGGGACGCGGCGATCCGGTAGCCGGCGGCTTCGATCAGCGGCTGGAGCATGGCTTTCGACCATTCATCATCCGCAGGAAGGCGGCAGGTTACCGGATCGGGGTTCCGCATTTTGCGGCCGTGCCGCGCGAACAGTGCCAGGCCATCGATGATCGGGGTCGGATGTCCCTCGATCAGGGTGACGCCTTCGATCAAGGGATCGGTTTCGCTCGGGACGATCTCGTGTTCGATTGCCGATGCGTCCAGCACTTCGGAGACGGCATAGGCCAGTTCGCAATGTCCGTCCGACAGACGCAGCAGCTTGAGCTTGCCATCGGGAGCGGTGACCGCACCGGGGCTCCCGACCAGGCCGACCAGCGGCAGGATTGCGCCGTCGATCACGATCTGGGTCCGCTCTCCCTCGATATCCACGGCATCGCGGGACAGGACATCGATGCGGCGGATCAAATTCATGTCGATCGCCCGGCGGCGGCCGTCCATTCCGGCAAACAGCATGACCGGGCGCGCCTTTGCAGCGGCCTGCTGAGCAGCATCGTCACGGCCCCCCGGGCGAATGCGAACTTCGCTGACCAGGCCGTTCTGGGCTGCGATAGTGTAAACATCCAGCATCAGGATCGGGCTGCCATCGTCGAGCAGCGTAGTGCCGGCGTAGATTCCGGTTGCCATGACTGCAGGCGCCAGCGGTTTAACCACCAGATCCTCGTGATCGAACACCCGGTCGACAGCCAGCGCGAACAGGTCGCCGGTGCCGAGCCGGATCAGCAGCAGCGTTTCCTGCCGCAAATCGGATACTTCGCGCAGGTTGAGCACCCTGGCGAGGGACAGGCAGGGTATCCGCCGCCCCCGGAACGTCACCAGATCGGTACCGCCCATCCTGGCATATTCCAGCGAACTGGCCGCGCCATGAATGATTTCCTCGACAAAGGAACGCGGGACCGCAAAACGCTGATCGCCTATCGCCACCGTCAAGCCTGCGACGATGCTGAGGGTCAGCGGGATTGCGAGGACGAACAACGTCCCTTCGCCCGGCGTGCTGCGCACCTTGATTGTTCCGCCGATCTTGTCCAGATTCGCCCGGACCACGTCCATGCCGACACCTCTGCCGGACACTTCGCTGACAGTTTCCGCAGTGGACAGGCCCGGCTCGAAAATCAGCTGGTGCAAGTCCTCGCGCGACATTTCGGCCACCTGCGCTTCGGTCAGAAGTCCGGCGGCCACCGCCTTGCTGCCCAGCCGGGCGCAGTCGAGACCCTTGCCGTCATCGCTGATCATGACGGCAATGCGGTTGCCGGATTGGCGCGCGGTCAGGCTAAGCAGGCCGATTTCGTGCTTGCCAGCGGCGCGGCGCTCGGCCGGGGTTTCGATCCCGTGGTCGATCGCGTTGCGGATGATATGGGTCACCGGATCACGGATCATCTCGATCATCTCGCGGTCCATCTCGGTGTCTTCGCCTTCGAGATCGACCATGACCTGTTTGCCCAGTTCGGCCGACAGGTCCCGGACCAGACGGGGCACAGGATTGTAGAGATATTCGATCCGCTGCATCCGCATCCGGGTGGTTGCTTCCCGAACATCGTTGAGGATACCCGACAGCCGTTCGAACGGACCATCGATGGAGGGTTCGGAACCGGAGGCTCGCAGGCGGCGCGCAAGGTCATTGCGGGCCAAAACCATGTCCGAAACCCCGCTCATGACCCGGTCAAGCAGATCCACCGGCAAGCGGATGCTGCGCGGCGTTGACGATGGCGCGCTCGATTTGGCGGAGGCGTTTTCGGAGACTTGAGGTTCCTGCTGCCCTGCGTGTTCTTCACCATCGGAATCGAGCATGGCGACAAGCAGGTGATCGCCCGTCGCGTCCAATGCATCGCCGTTTTCGATCTGGTCGGTCATTCGCCCGATCCGGTCGATGATGGCAAGGACCGCATTGACCAGCTGGACGTCAGCAATGCGCCGCCCGGCGCGCACTTCCGCCAGCGCGCTTTCAGCGGCGTGGCTGAGGCTTTCCAGTTCCGGAAAATCGAAGAAGCCGCAATTTCCCTTCACCGTGTGGACGAAGCGGAAAATTGAATCGAGCCGCGCCCGGTCGTCCGGGTTGGCTTCCCAGGCGACGATCTCGCCCTCGATAGCCTCGAGCATCTCGCGCGTTTCCGCAACGAATTCTGCCAGCAGGTCATCCATTGATACACGTCCCCGAAAATAGCTTCGATTGCTATGGGGCCAGATGGTTAATAAACTGTCACCGGCAATTGGCCGCGGGGCGGGTCAGACTGCTGCGGAATGGGTGCGCCCGGGATTGCCGGCGCGCAGCACCCGCCACACGACAAATCCGGCCACCGCGCCGCCGATGACATTGGCGGCCAGTTCGGCGGCGAAGATCGCTTCCGCGCCCCAATCCGGCCGCAGCAACCAGGCAAAGGGCAGCATTACCAGAAACACCCGGGCAAATGATTGCAGCAGCGCCGTTCCTGCGCGTCCAACACCGTTCAGCGCCCCGTTGCTGATGATCAGCACGCCAAATCCGGCATAGCCCCATGCGGCAATCGACAGATAGCTGGCAAAGGCAGCAATGACTGCTGGATCCTCGGTGAAGAAATCGGCAAACCACTCGCCCGCGGCAAACAGCACGACCGCCAGCGCCAGGCCGTATGCCAGCGCAAAGACCCCGGCCCACAGCATTGCGCGCTGCGATCGCTCGGGCTTCCCCGCACCCCAGTTCTGCCCGACTATCGCCCCGATGGAGGAGGACAGCGCCAGCAGGGGAACTACCGCGAAGCTCTGCAACCGCCCCGCCGCGCCGAAGCCCGCAACGGCCGCCTGACCCTGGCTGGCGATGAGCGCGGTCAGGACCGACAGTCCGATCGGGTTGATCGCGTTGGCGAAGGACGCCGGACCGGCCACGCTCAGGATCGCCTTGAAGGATGCGCCGAGGTCCGCGTCCTTCAGCATCCGCGGATTGAGGGGCAAGGGGGTCTTCCGCAGCAGGTAGATGCCGAGGGCGAACGCGATGCCGTAGCCGATGATCGACGCATAGGCGGCACCGGCAATCCCGAATCCCTCGATCCCGAACGCGCCGGTGATCAGGATCGGATCGAGAACCCAGTTGATCGCCGCATAGGTGATCGAGATGACCGACGTCCGCTTTGCTTCACCCTGACCGCGCAGGATACCGTTGATCCCCATGATCCCCATCAGCAGCGGCAGGCCGGCCGCGAACGGGATCATGTAAGCTTGGATCAGCGGCATGAGTTCGGCCGGGGCCTGCATCAGCCGGAACAGCGGTTCCACCAGGGCAAGCAGTGCGAGGAAGAACGCGATGCCCATGGCGCACGCAAACAGGAGGCCGAAGTTCGCCCGGCGGCCCGCGCGCGGCACATCCCCCTCGCCCAGCGAGCGGGCGATGACGGAGTTGATCCCGACCGATATGCCGACCCCGAGGCTGCTGATCGCCATCGTAATCGGGAATATGAAGCTGATCGCGGCCAGCTCGCGGCTGCCCAATTGCCCGATGAAGTAGGAATCGACCAGCCCGATCGACATGATCGCCGCGACAGCGAAGATCATCGGCAAGGTCTGGGTAACGAGATGCCCGCGGATCGTTCCGCGTGTCAGTTTGGCCGCCTCGCTCATGGTGCTGCGTTAGCGGCGAGGAACGTGGGTGCAAAGCGGTTTGGCCGGAAATCCGCAACACTGCCTTGCGGGGCGAGCCGCACCCGTGCGATACTGGAGGCAACCACGAGATCAGGAGAGAAAAGATGGCGACGCAGCTGAAATCCAAGGCCCAATGCAGCGAAGCGGAATGGCAGGCGCGGCTGGATCTGGCCGCCTGTTACCGCATCTTCGACCACATGGGCTGGTCGGAATCGATCTACAACCACATTTCCGTGGGCGTACCGGGGGAGGAGGAAGCCTTCCTGATCAACCCGTTCGGACTGCTGTATTCCGAAGTCACGGCGTCAAATCTGGTGAAGATCGACATCCGCGGCAATACGCTGGATGGCAGCCCCTATCCGGTGAACAAGGCCGGCTTCACCCAGCACGCCTATTTCCATGAACACGTGCCTGCCGCCAACGCGATCTGCCACATGCACACCACCGCGACGATGGCGGTATGCAGCAGCGAGGGCGGCATTCTGCCGATCAATTTCTACGCCTGCAATTTCATTGGCCAGGTCGGCTATCACGATTTCGAAGGCGTCACCGTCCGCGCGGAGGAAGGCGAACGGCTGGTAAAGAACCTGGGCGACAAGCACATCCTGATGCTGCGCAACCACGGGCCGGTGGTGATGGGCCGGACAATCCACGAAATGTTCGTGCAGACCTGGGCCCTGCAGCGCGCCTGCGAAATCCAGCTCGCGACGATGGCGATGGGTATTCCCATCCATGTATCGGACGATGTGATCGCGGTGCATCAGCGCGATATCAGCCAGGCACAGGCCCCGGGCGGCCCCGGCTATGCCGATTTCGAGGCATGGAAGCGCAAGATCGACCGGATCGACAACAGCTGGCGCGACTGACACCATGCCGCGCATGACGGTCAACGAACGGCCGGTAGAATTCGTCATGAACCCCGAAACCCCGCTGCTGTGGGCGCTGCGCGATGCCGCCAATCTCACCGGCACCAAATTTGGCTGCGGCACCGGCGATTGCGGGGCCTGCATGGTGCTGATCGACGGGGAGGCGCTGCGCAGCTGCCTGATCACCATTGCCGAGGCGGAAGGCCGCTTCGTCACCACGATCGAGGGGCTGTCGCGCGACCGATCGCATCCCGTGCAGCAGGCGCTGGTCGCCCAGCAGGCGGTCCAGTGCGGTTTCTGCACGCCGGGCATCGCCATCGCCGCCGCGGCGCTGATCCAGCGCAATTCCGACCCCTCCAAACAGGAGATCGAGGCGGCGGTGCCCAATCTGTGCCGCTGCGGCGTGTACCCCCGGCTGGTCGCCGCGATCCAGCAAGCGGGCCGCGTCGCCCGCCGCCAGGAACGCATCAGCGCCGCCCCCGCCTCCGGGATCAGCGGAAAAGACGCTGCACGGACCGTGCCTGCGATGGCAGCGCCGGAGGTTGAGGCGGCACCGCTGGACTAGGGGTTAGGGGCAGATTTGAACGTTCGAAATTGGGTGGAAGGCGGGCGCTTTCGCCTGTAGGACCCACACGATGCGATATCTGCTTCCCGTTTTCGTTGCCTGCACGGCTCTTACCTCACCCGCTCATGCCGAGCCGAACCTTGAGAAAGGGTTCGACGGTGCACTGCGCGGTTGCGAGGAATGGT
>NZ_JAXMJI010000016.1:0-17185 GCF_034376665.1 Allopontixanthobacter sp.
TGCCGGCCGGTCAGGCGGCGACGCGAGGAGAGAGCACATGGCGACCAATCCGGCAGATGTATCGGGCCCGCAAGGCGCGGCCGCGCCGATTTACCGGACCAGTCCGACTGCGGTCGAGGCGCTCGAGGCGCATCTGGCGCAGCACCCTGAAGATTTGCCGGTGCATACCCAGGATTGGGATGTCAGCCGCAGCGACCTCTATGTCGAGGACCGGTGGCAGCCGATCTTTGCCGAGATGCGCGCGAAAGCACCGATCAACAAGATTACCGGAAGCCCGTTTGGCGATTACTGGAACGTCACTACGCACAAACTTATCCAGCACGTCGAATCGCTGCCCGACATATTCAGCTCGTCGTGGAAAAATGGCGGGATCACCATCCTCGACCGCAAGGATGATCTGGTCGAGGACCAGCGTTTCGAACTGCCGATGTTCATCGCCATGGACCGGCCCGAACATACCGGCCAGCGGCGCACCGTGGCGCCTGCTTTCACCCCGGCGGAAATGACCCGGCTGTCAGACGATCTGCGCGCGCGCACGGGCGAGGTGCTGGACGCCCTGCCCTATGGCGAGACGTTCGACTGGGTGGAAAAAGTCTCCATCGAACTGACCACCCAGATGCTCGCGATCCTGTTCGATTTCCCGTGGAAAGACCGCCACCTGCTGTCCTTCTGGTCCGATTGGGCGGGCGATACCGAAGTCGCGCTGATCCCGGGCCTCGACGAAGTGCGCCATTCGATGCTGATGGAGATGGCTGCTTATTTCACCGGGCTGTGGCAGGAACGTGCCAATGCCGGCGAAGCGCCGGACCTGATTTCCCGGATGATCCATTCGGATGCGATGAATGCCATGAGCCCGCAGGAATATATGGGCAATCTGGTGCTGCTGATCGTCGGGGGGAACGACACCACCCGCAACACGATGTCCGGCATCGTGCATTCGATGGACAAATTTCCCGACCAGCGCGCCCTGTTCGAAAGTGATGCTTCGATCATCCCCAATGCGGTGCAGGAATGCATTCGTTTCCAGACCCCGCTGGCCCATATGCGCCGTACCGCTACCGAAGATACCGACCTGTTCGGGCACGAGATCAAGGCCGGGGAGAAGGTGATCCTGTGGTATATCTCGGCGAACCGTGACGAGGCCGTGTTCGACAACCCGGACGCGCTCGATTTCACCCGCGAAAACGCCCGCCGCCATCTGGCGTTCGGCTATGGCATCCACCGCTGCGTCGGCGCACGGCTGGCGGAATTGCAATTGCGCATCCTGCTGGAGGAAATGCACGCCCGCCGGATGCGGGTGAATGTGGTGGGTGTGGTGGAGCGGGTGCGGGCCAATTTCGTCCACGGGTTCCGCAAGCTGGAAGTCCGGCTGGAGAAGTTCTGAATTCCGCGCAGCCTGCCCCGCCCGGCGGGAAAGGTGCAACTTTTCGGCACTGCGCCGCGTATATCAGGTACGTAGCACTCACGCGTCCGAGGAACCGCCCATGCAGCAGCACCGCATACCGAGCCGCCGGAATGTCCTGACCCTGATCGGCACCGCCGTATCGGGCTTAGCGCTGGCGGGCTGCGGGTCGGCTCCGGCGGAAGCGCGGACCTTTCCCAAAGCGCTGAGCGAGGCGGAATGGCGCAGGAAACTGACCGAGCAGGAATTCTACATCCTGCGGCGGGCCGGAACCGAGCGTCCCTATTCCTCGCCGCTCGACAAGGAGAAGCGCAGCGGCGTGTTCACCTGCGCCGGGTGCGGCAACCGCCTGTATTCGTCGAAAGCGAAATACGACAGCGGAACCGGCTGGCCCAGCTTCTATCAGCCCCTGCGCGGCGGGATTGTGACCGATACGGATTACAAGCTCGGCTATCCGCGTACCGAAGTGCTGTGCGCCGATTGCGGCGGGCATCTCGGCCATGTCTTCAACGACGGGCCCCGCCCGACCGGAAAGCGCTATTGCATGAACGGTGCGGCGATGGATTTCATTCCCGCCTGATCAGTCCGTGATGCGCCAGACCCGGATCGCCCCGTCGCCGGGCACAGCGACCGGTTCCAGCCATGCCGGTTCATCCCCGGCAAGCAGCGCCGCCAGGAATCCTTCCGGCATCGTGCCGACATAGTTGCGGGTTTCCATCAGACCGGAACATACTGCCACATAGCGGGTTCCGCGCGTGCGAAGCGCCGCTTCGGCCGTGTCCGGCGGCCCGGTGAATATCCTGATCATAGCGCCCATTCCCCGTCCGCTCCGGTGATGACCAGTGGCCACCACCGAATGGTCTGTGGCGTTCAGCAGTTCCGGGCCCATGTCGATCGGGGCAATGATTTCGCCCTGCGGCAGACCGCGCAGAACCGGCGTGGCCGCGGCAATCGGGCAGACAGCCGTTCGCGCCCCATTGTCCCGGGCCCGGACTTCCGCCGGTATTGCGGCCGTGACCAGCCCGAGCGGAAGGGCCGGCATCAAGGCGACGGCGGTGCCCGCCAGAGTAACGATACGGCGGCTGGTGCTGCGCATATTGCGAGCTCCGCGGATCCACACGGCGATCTGCCAGCCGAGCGGTATCGACGCCATTGCCCCGGCCACGGCCCCGGCGCGCGCCACGAATATGGCGAGCAGCAGCGCCGCGCCAAGCAGCAGCGCGTAATCGTACCACCATTGCCGCAGCCAGGCGCTGCTCCGGCCCGCCAGTTTCAGCGTGGCAATCAGGCCGAGAGCAGGCGGCACCACAATCTGCAGCGCCATTGCGGGGGACTGCTGCCAGACCGGCATCCCCTCGCGCACATTGCGAGACCAGTATTCGGCCGCCAACGGATCGAGTTCGACCAAGCCGCCGCCCACACATTGCGGCGCGGCGAAATAGACGATTGCGCCGCCGCCCGCCGCGATCAGCGCAAAGCCGGACACAAGTGCACCGCGCGGGATCGGCTCGCACCGCGCCAGCGCCCAGACGGAGATCCCGCCCCAGCCGAATACCGCCAAATGCACCGGGGACACCGCGTCGCAATGATTCGCCAGGTCGGCAAAGCCCCTGGTCGAAGCGAAAATAGCGGCCGAACTGATCGCCAGCGATCCCGTGAGCGAGGTCAGCCGGCAAGCGGTCCGGCGGTCGCCCAGCCAGCGAAGCGCCGTGACGGCGCAGATCGCCAGCGCCAGCGGCAGCCCTTCCACCGATATGGAAATCCACAAGGCCAGCGCGAAGCCGGTGAGCGCGCCGCCCCGCCGCGGATTGCGGGCCATCATGCCGTTCAAGGCGAGCAGCGCCAGCACGATCTGCCAGCCATGGTGGTCGATCCTGAGCGGACCCATCTGGACGATGACGGGCACCGACAGGGCCATGACCAGACAGGTCATTCCCGCCGCCTCGGCCCCGATCAGGCGCCAGGCGATCCGCGCTGCCAGCAACAGCGCAAAGCCGAAGGTCACCAGCGGCACGATGGTTGCGGCGGTGATTTCGGCAGTCGCCTGCGGCAGGAACAGGGAAAAAAGCCAGACCAGCGCCGCGAGTGGCACATCGACCAACCTCGACCAAGACATCGCCACGCCGCCGGAAGGGGCGTCGACCCGGTATTGATGGACATCGAACCAGCTTTGCCCGGCAAGCAGATCGCGCACCTCCATCAGCCGCATCAGATCGTCGGGATCGGTAAAGCGTCCGGCGGAAATCGTCCCGTAGCCCGTCACCAGCATCACCGCGCAGATCATCACCCACGCCAGCGCCACGCGGACCATCAGCTCGGGAGCAAACAAGGGCCGCCGGCGATCGATCATTGGCTTGTGCGGCCGCGAAAGACCGTGCGGAAGCTGCCGAAGTCCACTACCACCGCATCAAAGCTGGCGAGCAGATAGCGGCTCAGCCGAGTGTCGTGCAGCCTGGTCAGATATACGATCATCGATTGCCCCCCCTGCGGCCCCCGCCGCACTTTGCGCTACGCAGCCCTCGAGCTGCCCTTTGCCGGTGTAATGCCTTCCGGATCGGCGTGCGGCGAAATGAGCGCCGCCTGATCTTCTCTGACCGGAAGGTGTTCGCCCCATTGCTCGCGGCCCGGAAGGCCAGCTTTCGCACAATTGGTCCCGGCTTCATGATATTCGGCGTCTTCATTGACGGACCAGGTGTCGTACACGCGGGTACCGGCGAGAATGTTCTCGACTGTCAGCATCGCGGTCATCATCGCGTGATCCTGATTGTAGTAGCGATGCATTCCGTTACGCCCGATCAGATGCAGACTGGGGAATTTCGTTTCCAGTTCCCGGCGCATGGCGCCCACATTGGCGGCGTAATCCTCGTCATACACCGGGCAGGCTTTCTCCTGCCGCACCACCACGCCGCCGATCACGCCGGCTGGGTCGCACAGACCGAGAATATCCATTTCCCGGGTGGCGAGCGCGATCAAATCATCGTCCGACGATGACCACAGCCCGTCCCCTTCGAAGCAGAAATATTCCAGTCCGACACACGCCGCGTCCTTGTCCGGGACCATTTCCGGCGACCAGCTGTGGAAATTCTGGACCCGGCTTACCTGCAGCTGGTTGTCCTGGATGTCGATCCAGTTGTCCGGGAAAAGGTCGGCCGATCTGATTTTCAGCGCGACGATCAGAAAGTCCCGGTATTTCAGTTTCGCCGCGTTCATCGTGGTATCGGGCAACGGGTGCAGCCGGGCGGCGAGCTCCCGCATCGGCGCGGAACTGATCGCATCTTTCGCGGTAATCACGATCTTCCCGTCCGGGCCGCTCGCAGACATGCGCCAGCCGCCGATGCCGTCGCTGGCGAGCTGTTCGAGGCTGCGGCCCATCAGCACGGTGCCGCCGGCCGCGACGATCTTGTCCCGCGCGGCATCCCACATCATCCCTGCGCCGAGCCGCGGATAGCGAAAGCTGTCCGAAAGGGTCTTGCGCGCCTGGCCATCATCGGGTTTCCTGGCCAGCCCCAGCGAACGCTTGAGACCATCGACCACCGCGCTCCCCAGGGTCAGGTAGGTGAGGCGCTGTGAGGCCCAGTCGGCGCTTATTTCGGCGCCAGGCATACCCCAGATTTTTTCTGCATAGGTCTTGAAAAAGATCGCATAGAGCTTGCGGCCGAACCGGTTAGTAATCCAGTCTTCGAAGCTTCTAACGTCCGCCACGGGAAACAGCTTGGAGTGCAGGTAACTGGCCATGCAGGCGGCAGAGCGCCCGATGCCGAGGTTTGCGAGCGCCTCGAATGCGCGAAGCGGATAGGAATAGAATTTGCCCTCGTAATAGATCCGGCTCATCCGCGAGTGCTGGAGGAAACCCTCGGGCAGGATCTCGTTCCACAGATCGATCACAGCCGCACTCTTGGAGTAGAACCGGTGTCCGCCGACATCGAACCGGTAACCTTCGTGCTCGACCGTCCGGCTGATCCCGCCGACATAGACCGGATCCTTTTCGATGATCGCCACCGTCTTGCCCTGTTTGGTCAGCAGATAGCCCGCCGTGAGGCCGGCCGGACCCGCACCGATAATGGCGACATCGACACTCAGTTGCTTGGCGGTTTCGTGATTCATCAGCGCCCCGGTCCATCTTCTGGCCCGAGCGTGAAGGAAAATGGTTAGGGGAAGATTAATTCTGCAATTCTGACGGCACCAGTGGGTTACCCATGCGGTTATCAGGGCCCCGGATTTTCAGGACGGGGGCTTACCCGCTCCGCCGACCCGTTTCTGAAGTAGACGAATGATCTCGGCGAGGTCGCCCATCCGGAATGTGGTGTCGAAGATCAGTCCGTAGCGTTCACCCTGGCGCCAGCGCACCTTTGCTTCGATGTCGGGCAATGACCGGCTTTCGATCCACATGGTCTGGGCAATCTTCAGATGTTCGCCAGCTTCGATCATCGCCCCCTGCTGGGAGATGTTATGCAGCATCGCCGGATGTTTCGCGCCTGGGACCACAAGCTTTACGGGTAGCTGAGCGGTAAAGCGCAGTTCGCGCTTGGGAAACTGGCTCGATCGGCGAATCATCTGCTCGACATCCACCGGGGTAAGAAACTGAAAGCCCGCTTCGCCCGGCTTTTCCCAGACGGCCCTCACCGGGTGTAGGTCTCCGGTCTGCATTTCGAGAACGAACCGGGCGTCCGGGTCCGCGGGCAGGCGGCTGACCGGCGGCAACGGATGGAAGAGCCGGGCACTGACCCCCTCGGCCGAGACGTCCCGGATCACGCAGAGATATTCAGCTTCGCCGCAGACCAGCTTCGCCGTGCGGATCAGCAAGGTGAAGCGCGGCACCGCCCGCTCTTCGAGCGCGACGGCAATCGGTTCATGGTGCTGAGCGACGTCAAACCTTCCGTCGAATTTTTCGTAACCCATTACTGCCCCTCGGAAGATTCGATCAAAACTCGCGCCGCTTCTACCTGAACGAAAGCTATCTTCCCGCTATTGCTGGCCTAGGGACCATTACTGAAAAATGTGTTTAAGATTGCTTCATCGTGCTCGGCCACCACACGATCGGATCACCCTCTAGCCAGCGCTGGCTGGCAAACCCCGAGGATGCTGCTGAATACCCGGCTGCGAGGAACGATTGGTGCGGGTGACTGGACTCGAACCAGCACGATCAAGGATCAGGGGATTTTAAGTCCCCGGCGTCTACCATTCCGCCACACCCGCCGCGCCAATTACAGAGGCGGCACAGCGCAGCCCGTAACGCCGGATTTGTGTCCTGCCAATACAGGTGGGTGCCGCGCAGCGCGCGACTGCCCGTTATCCTACATTGAGGCGCTGACGCATTTCCTTGCCCGGTTTGAAATAGGGTACCCGTTTGCCGGGAACGTCGACCGGTTCGCCGGTGCGAGGATTACGGCCCTTGCGCGCATTGCGTTCACGCGTCGAGAACGCGCCGAATCCGCGCAGCTCGACCCGGCCGCCTTCGGCGAGCCGCTGCGCGATCTCTTCGAAGAAGATGTCCACCACCTGTTCGATTTCATCGCTGTGCAACTCAGGATTGTCCTGCGCCAGCGCCTGCAGCAATTCCGATCTGATCATTTCATTCCCCTCGTCCGACGCACCGGTTCCCGGTATATTGCTGCGAACTCTTACTCCAACGCCCCCGCGCAAGAACGCTACTTAGTTTTTTCGTTGGCGTCAAAGTGACATATTGTGCGGTTTCGCACAATAGAGGTGGCCTCGCTGCGGTGACGAGGTCGGTGGCTAGGCCGATTCGGTTTCGATCAGTTCGGCCGGATCGATTCCCAATCGCTGCATCCGGGCCACGATCTCCGGCCATTCGCTGGCAATAAAGCGCTCGCGCTCCGCATTGCGCAATTTCGCGGCGGCGCCCGGGACCACATACATGCCCACCCCGCGCTGCACCTCGACCAGGCCGTCGGTCTGGAATTGCTGGTAGGCCTTGGCCACGGTCAGCGGATTCGCGCCTTGTGCGGCGGCGAAAGCGCGGACCGACGGCAGCATTTCGCCCTCGGGATATTTGCCCTCGATGATGGCTGCCGCGATGAGGTCGCGAAGCTTGAGATAGACCGGGCGGGGTTGTTGGGGCATCGGATTTCCTTGCTGGGTGCATCAGTGCCATAATACAGCGCGGCGCGTCAAGCTCTGCCCTGCAGGCCCAACCGCGGAGGCAGCAGCACAAGCGTTTTCGCAATCGCCGGTTTCAGCGGAAACTAACACTTCACATGAGAAAAACAGCCGCTAGTGTGCGCGGTTTACAAGCCGCGCGGCACGATGCGGCCCGCAGGGTCAAATATCAGAGGGATTATCAGCACAATGGCGACAAAATATGCCGCAAGCGGGGATGCCGCTGGCACGATCCTCGGCCATCCCAAGGGGCTTTTCGTCCTCTTCTTCGCCGAGATGTGGGAACGGTTTTCCTATTACGGCATGCGCGCGCTGCTGATTTTCTATCTTACCAAGCACTGGCTTTTTTCCGATGAGGAATCGGGCATCATCTACGGGGCCTACACGGCTCTGGTGTATATTACCCCCGTAGTCGGCGGCTATCTGGCCGACCGCTATCTGGGCCAGCGCAAAGCCGTGCTGTTCGGCGCGGTGTTGTTGACACTGGGTCACTTCTTCATGGCTTTCGAAGGTGCCCCGCGCGCCGGCAATACAGATAATCCCGTCATCTATGTCTTCTGGATGGCGCTTGCCCTGATCATCGTCGGATCGGGTTTCCTGAAGGCGAATATTTCCGTGATCGTCGGCCAGCTCTACCCTCGCACCGACGTGCGCCGGGATGGAGCCTACACAATCTTCTACATGGGCATCAATCTCGGCGCTGCGCTGGGTTCGCTGCTGTGCGGTTACATTGGCGAAACCTATGGCTGGGGATACGGCTTCGGGCTCGCCGGTATCGGCATGCTCGCGGGTCTGGCGGTGTTCGTCTGGGGCAAGCCCCTGCTGCTCGGACGGGGTGAGCCGAGCCAGCCACTTGGCAAGACCACCGAATGGAGCATCTACGGGGTCGGCCTGCTGCTGGTCGCGCTGTGCTGGGTCCTGGTCCAGTACCAGTCGGTCGTTGGCGGTCTGCTGGGGACCTTCGGGGCCGCGCTGGTTTCCTACGTGCTTTATATCGCCACCTTCAGGCTCGCCTATGGTTCCTACCGCGAATCTCCATCTATGCCGGTGAACCTGTTCGTCCTGGGTGCCATCGTCACGGTCATCGGTATGCTGGTGGTGGTAACGCTCGACCCTGCGCTGACAATCATTCCGCTCGCCGGTTTGCTTGTCATGATCGCGGTCATGGCGCAGCAAATGATTTCCAAGACATTCCATGACCGGGACCGGATCTTTGCGGCAATGTTCCTGATCATCACCTCGATCATTTTCTGGGCCTTGTTCGAGCAGGCCGGTTCATCGCTGAACCTGTTTACCGATCGCCATGTGGACCGTGGCGGCGTTCCTGCCTCCGTTTTCCAGTCGATCAACGCGATCTACATCATCCTGCTGGCCCCGGTGTTCGCGACCTTGTGGACCGTCATGGGCCGGAAGGGGATCGAACCTTCGACGCCCCTGAAATTCGGCCTTGCCGTCATCCAGGTCGGTCTTGGTTTCCTCGTTCTGGTCTGGGGTGCCCGCTCGGTCGGGCTGGATGTCCCCGTCCCGGTGCTGTTCATCTTCCTGATCTATCTGCTGCACACCACCGGCGAGCTTTGCCTCAGCCCGGTCGGCCTGTCGGCCATGAACCGGCTCGCTCCGGCTCATCTGGCATCGCTGATCATGGGGGTCTGGTTCTTCGCATCGGCCACGGGTAACTTTGCGGCTGGCCTGATCGCTGCCGCAACCGGTGCGGAAGGGGTCGGCGAGGCATCGGGCAAGGCTGTGGTGATCGACGTGTATTCGACGGTCGGCTGGACCGCGGTTGGTGTCGGTATCCTGGTGATGGTGATCAGCCCCTTGATCAAGAAGCTGATGCATCTTGACACGCTGCGCGATGACAATGTCGGCAGCGAACTGGAAGGGCAGGCAGAAGCTGCCGAACCCCAGGCCGCCGGCATGCATCCCACAACCAAGCCGCTATAATTACGACTTACGGAGACCAGCCGGATGCAATTTCGTGCCTTTGCGATTCTGGGGTGCGCGATCGCGCTCGGGGCGTGTTCAACCACCGGCAGCACGGACAGTGCCGGATCCGCGGACGCTTCCGGCCCGGTGGATACGCCGTATCCCTCCACCTATGCGGCCTATCCCGGTGCGCCCACGGCACTGGTCGGCGCAACCGTCTATGACGGAGCCGGCGGCCGGATCGACAATGGCACGGTGCTGTTTTCCGGCGGCAAGGTGGTCGCCTTGGGCGGGCCTGACCTCGCGGTTCCATCCGGGTACACGCGGATCGACGGGAGCGGGAAATTCGTCACCCCCGGCGTGATCGATATCCATAGCCATCTGGGCAATTATCCTACGCCTTCGGTCGAGGCGCATTCGGACGGCAACGAAGCGACCGGCCCGACGACGCCCGAAGTGTGGGCGGAACATTCGGTCTGGCCGCAGGACCCCGGTTTCAGCCGCGCGCTGGCCAATGGCGGGATCACCTCGCTGCAGATCCTGCCAGGCAGCGCAAACCTGACAGGCGGCCGATCGGTCACGCTGAAGAACGTGCCCTCGCGCACAGTACAGGGGATGAAGTTCCCCGGCGCGCCTTACGGCATGAAGATGGCCTGCGGCGAAAATCCCAAGCGGGTCTATGGCGGCCGTAACCGGATGCCCTCCACCCGAATGGGCAATTTCGCGGTCAACCGCCAGATGTGGCTGGATGCGAAGGAATACGCCGACGGTGACCGCGAAAAGCGCGATCTCGCGAAGGAAACACTGGCCGGGGTGCTCGACGGCGACATCCTCATCCACAACCATTGCTACCGCGCGGACGAAATGGCGCTGGTCATGGATATGGCGAAGGAATTCGGGTACAAGGTCAGCGCGTTCCATCATGCGGTCGAAAGCTACAAAATCGGCGATCTGCTGAAGGAAAACGGCGTTTGCTCCGCCATCTGGGCCGATTGGTACGGCTTCAAGATGGAAAGTTATGACGGCATTCCGGAAAACGCGGCCCTGCTCCAGCAAGCAGGTGCCTGCGTGGTGATCCATTCCGACGATGAAAACGGCATCCAGCGCCTCAATCAGGAAGCGGCCAAGGCCCAGGCGGCCGGCCGGCGCATGGGGATCACGATCCCCGACGCCGAAGTGATTTCCTGGCTGACCCTCAACGCCGCAAAGGCAATGGGTATCGATGCAATGACCGGTAGCCTGGAAGCGGGCAAGATGGCCGATGTGGTGCTGTGGAACGGCAACCCTCTCAGTGTCTATTCGCGGCCCGAGAAAGTCTGGATCGACGGTGCCCTGATGTATGATTCGCTCGACCCGAAGCGCCGACCGGTCAGCGATTTCGAGCTTGGCCAGCCCGGTGAAGGAGACGTGAAATGAACCGCCTCCCGAAGCTCCCGCTGATTGCTTTGGCAGCGGCATTGACCGCTTGTGCGGTTCCTGCCGCTGCACAGGATTTCATTATCCTCAACGCAAAACTGGCCATCGGTGACGGTTCGGAACCGATCGATAACGGCATGGTCGAAGTGCGCAACGGCAAGATCGTGGCTGCCGGGCCGACGCCAGCGGGCGCCCCGTTCGAAACGGGCACCGTTTACGACGTCAACGGCGCCTGGGTGACCCCCGGCATCTTTGCCGCCATCACCGATCTCGGCCTGGTCGATGTTGGCGGGGTCGATGAAAGCAACGACACGCGGGCGAGCAGTTCGCCGTTCAATATCGCGCTCGATGTATCCACCGCAATCAATCCCGCCGCGCAGGATATCGGCGTCAGCCGCGCCGGCGGCGTCACGCGCGCAAGCATCGCCCCCTCGCCCGGCGATTCGATATTTGCCGGACAGGGAGCGATCATCGATCTGGGGGCGGATCCCGCTGCGGTGACCAAGCCGCGCGCTTTCCAGATGGTGATCCTTGGCGAAGGCGGCGCACGCCTTGCCGGCGGCAGCCGGGTGGCGACCAATGTTGCCCTGCGCAATGCCCTGCGCGAAGCAAGCGAGTTTGCGTCGGGAACATGGGAAGGCGAAGCCGCGCTGCTGACTCGCGCCGATGTGGCTGCGCTGGTGCCGGTGATCCGCGGCGAACAGAAACTGTATATCTATGTCGAGCGCGCGGCGGACATCCGCAGCGTGCTGGCCATGCGCAGCGAATTTCCGAAACTCGACATGGTGCTGGTCGGTGCCAGCGAAGGCTGGCTGGTGGCCGATGCCCTCGCAGCCGCCAAGGTGCCGGTCATCGCCGAAGC
The DNA here is from genome assembly GCF_034376665.1 of Allopontixanthobacter sp. Lineage (NCBI taxonomy): Bacteria > Pseudomonadati > Pseudomonadota > Alphaproteobacteria > Sphingomonadales > Erythrobacteraceae > Allopontixanthobacter > Allopontixanthobacter sp. The sequence continues at coordinate 11,727 of NZ_JAXMJI010000016.1, forward strand.
GCTCGACGATCTCCCGGCCAAATTCGAACAGTTGGCGGCAACGCAGAGCAACGTCGGCCGGATGGTTGCTGCCGGGGTGAAAGTCGCGATCGGCGGCATGACCGGCACCGAACAGCCGCGCAATGCCACGCAATATGCCGGAAATCTGGTTGCCTTGAGCCAGGTACCGCGCGCTTCCGGCCTCAGCTGGGGTCAAGCGCTCGCGTCCATAACCTCCATCCCGGCTTCGATCAGCGGGATGGGCGGCAAGCTCGGTTCGCTGACTCCCGGCGCGGCGGGCGATGTGGTGATCTGGGACGGTGATCCGCTGGAACTGTCCTCCGCCCCGCTGCGGGTGTTCATCGACGGGGTGGAACAACCGGTGGACAACCACCAGACCGGTTTGCGGGAACGCTACCGTGATCTGGATGAAAGCGATCTGCCCAAGGCCTACGACTGGTAAGGCACACCTCGCCAACGGACCCAGAATGAAGACCGCGCTTGACAGAACCGCGCCGGGAATCCATCGTTTTGGCGGCCTTGCTTTGGGGGTAAGGAAGCGCCGCGGGGACGATCAACGTCTTCCGCGCTGTGGAATCCGGTAATGACCCCTGATCTGTCGACTCTCGCTGCCCTCCTGATTGCGGCGTCGCCCCCCTCATCGTCGGCCCAGCCGCAGATAATTCCGATGCTTCCGGTAGCGCAGAATGCGGTGTCCAGCCGAAGGACGCTGGACGGGGTGCAGGCGATCCCGGCAGCGCTGCAAAGCACTGGTGAACCCCCGTTGCCCCCCGCCGGGCCGGTGGTCGTCCCTCCGGTCGACCCGGCCCAAGACCCTGCGCCAGCCGAGCCGGGAGAAGGGGAGCCGGAGAGCAGCCTTCCCGCCGATGCTCCCCCCGCCGGCGACGAATTCGAAGGCAACGTCATCGTGGTGGAAGGGATGACCGAGGCCCCGCCCGGTGATCCGCTGTTCCAACTTAACGCCGACGTGTACGAGTCGGTCCAATCCGTTGATCAGGCGCTCGTCCAACCGATTGCCGATGTTTATGAAGACGGCCTGCCCCGGCCGTTACGCAAGGGATTGAGCAATCTGTTCAGTAATCTGCGCGAACCGATCGCGTTTCTCAATTTTCTGCTGCAGGGAAAAATCGGCAAGGCGGCAGAGACCGTCGGCCGCTTCGCAATCAATTCCACGCTTGGTCTGGCCGGCCTGGTGGACGTCGCCAAAAAAGAACCCTTCAACCTGCCCCGCCGCAACAACGGATTTGCCAACACGCTCGGATTCTATGGCGTGGACAGCGGCGCGTTTCTCTATCTCCCACTGATCGGTCCCACCACGGTGCGCGACCTGGTCGGCAACACGCTCGATACTTTGGTGATGCCGGCGGCCTTTGGCGACCCGTTCAACCGGCTGGAATTTGCCGCGACCTCCTACACGGTGCGCGCCCTTGATGAACGCATCGAACTGGAAGAAAAGCACAGCCGGATTGCCGATAGCGATTTTCCGTACGCGACCATGCGGGAAACCTATCTGTGCGAACGCCAGCGTGCTATCGATACCTTGCGCAACCGGCCGCTGGCGGAATGCACGCCGGAGGCTTTATCGCCGCTGCCTGATGCCGCGAGCGTTACCGCTCCGGCCGAGTAACGCACAACGGGGCGGAATTGAGCCGGTTTGCATGGGGGGGAACTGGATGGAACCGCAATTGATCGCATTGATCGCCGCCACGGCATTTTTCGTCGGGTCGCATTTCGCCATGTCGCACCCGCTGCGGGCCTCGATGGTCCGGGCTCTGGGCCCCACCGGTTTTCAGGGTGTCTACAGTCTCGTCAGCGCTGCGGCGCTGGTGTGGATGTATTTCGCTTTCAAGGCGATAGACGCGCCTGCCCTTCCGCTGTGGGCCGGGTTCGACGATGCCAGCTGGGTGGTCGGCAGCGCCTTTGCGCTGCTGGGTGCAGTTTTGCTCGCCGGATCGTTTCTCGGCAATCCGGCGCTGCCTGCACCTGGTGCTGAGCAGGCGGCGCGGCAGGAGCCCGCCGGGGTTCTGCGTGTCACCCGTCACCCGATGATGTGGGGCATTTCCCTGATCGGCATCGGCCATCTGGTCGCCGCCCCGACATCGCGAACACTGGTGGTGATGGGCGCAGTCATCTTTCTCGCGCTGGTCGGCGCCCGGATGCAGGACCGCAAGAAGGAAGCGCTGATGGGCGATGCGTGGCGCGTGTGGGAAAACCGGACGAGTTACTGGCCGAAATGGTCCCGCCTGCTGCAGGTGAAACCGGCGCTGTGGCTTGCAGGGGCGGCCCTGTGGCTGCTGTTCACCTGGCTGCACACCCCGGCGGGCGGGCTACCCGCGGGTGTGTGGCGCTGGATCTGATCCGATAGCAACCTGGCGCGGTTCAGGCGCGGGCTTCTTCCACACCCGCGGAATTGTGCCGCAGCGCCTTCAGCACGGTGTCCACGATGCTGGGAGCGTTGAGACCGGCCTCGTCATACTGCTTGTCCGGCGCGTCGTGGTCCTGGAAGATATCAGGCAGGCGCAGGGTGCGGATCTTCAGTCCCGCGTCAGTCAGCCCGAGGTCGCTCGCCAGGGTCAGCACATGCGCGCCAAGCCCGCCGATGCTGCCTTCTTCGACGGTCACCACCACATCATGGGTGCGGCACAAATCCTCGATCATCCTGCTGTCGAGCGGTTTGGCAAAGCGCAGGTCGGCAACAGTAGTGCTTAGGCCCCTGGCTTCCAATTGGTCTGCCGCCTTAAGCGCTTCCGCCAGCCGTGTGCCAAGGCTGAGCAGCGCGATCTTGCTGCCTTCGCGCATGATGCGGCCCTTGCCGATCTCGAGCCGTTCGGGAACATCGGGCAGGGCCACCCCGGTGCCGTTGCCGCGCGGATAGCGGAACGCGATCGGGCCGCTGTCATGGCAGGCGGCGGTATAGGTCATGTGGACCAGTTCCGCCTCGTCGGCGGCGGCCATGACCACGAAATTCGGCAGCGTCGCCAGATAGGTGATATCGAAACTGCCCGCATGGGTCGCGCCGTCGGCACCGACCAGCCCCGCCCGGTCGATGGCAAAACGGACCGGCAGGTTCTGGATCGCCACATCGTGCACCACCTGGTCGAAGGCCCGCTGCAGGAAGGTCGAATAGATCGCGCAGAACGGCCGCATTCCCTGCGCGGCCAATCCGGCGGCAAAGGTTACTCCGTGCTGTTCGGCAATCCCGACGTCGAACGCCCTGTCCGGATGCGCCTTGGCGAATTTGTCGACCCCGGTGCCGGACGGCATCGCGGCGGTAATCGCGCAGATCAGCGGATCGGTGTCGGCCAGTCTGGCCAGCGTTTCGCCGAAGACATTCTGATAGGCAGGCGGTCCGCCGCCCGGGCCTTTGTCCTGCTTGCCGCTGACGATGTCGAATTTGGCGACGCCGTGATATTTGTCGGCGCTTTCTTCGGCGGGGGCATAGCCCTTGCCCTTCTTGGTGACCACATGGATCAGGATCGGACCCTGGTCGCTATCGCGGACATTTTCCAGCACCGGGATCAGATGGTCGAGATTGTGGCCGTCGATCGGGCCGACATAATAGAAGCCCATTTCTTCGAACAGCGTGCCGCCGGTCACCATCCCGCGGGTATATTCCTCTGCCTTTTCGAGGCTCGAATGGATCCGCCGGGAAAACTTCCGAACGACTTTCGACGCGAGGCTGCGCAGGCCGAGGTATTCGCTGGAGGATACCATTCGCGCCAGATAGGCGCTGAGCCCGCCCACCGGCGGCGCGATCGACATGTCGTTGTCGTTGAGTATCACCACCAGCCGGTTGCCCGCCTGTTCGGCGTTGTTCATCGCTTCATAGGCCATGCCCGCGCTCATCGCGCCGTCACCGATGACTGCGATGGCCTTGCCCGGTGTACCCGCCAGCTTGTTGGCGACTGCGAACCCGAGTCCGGCAGAAATCGAGGTCGAACTGTGCGCCGCGCCGAACGGGTCGTATTCGCTTTCGCTGCGCTTGGTGAACCCGCTCAACCCGCCGCCCTGCCGCAGGGTCCGGATGCGGTCGCGCCGCCCGGTCAGGATCTTGTGCGGGTAGGCCTGGTGGCCGACATCCCAGATTAGCCGGTCGGTCGGGGTGTCGAACACGTAATGGATTGCCGTAGTCAGTTCCACCACGCCGAGTCCGGAGCCGAGATGTCCGCCGGTACTGCCGACGGTGGAGATCATTTCCGCCCGCAGTTCATCGGCCAATTGGCGCAACTGGCTTTGTTCGAGCTTTCGCAGATCGGCGGGAACATCGACGGTGTCGAGAAGCGGTGTATCGGGTCGTGCATTCATGCTGGGCAACCTACACCGCGAAAGGATGCCTGTCGATGAACGAAAAGGCCCCGCTCGGACGGGACTGAATGCCCCCTAGCTCAGCGGCATCCGGCGCACAGGCCGCGGATTTCTATGATCGGGCGTTCCGGTTTGAAGTCGGCACCCTGGGCGACGCCGCGAACGGCCTTCGAAATGTCGTCATTATCGACGTGGGTCGCCTCGCCGCATTCGTCGCACACCAGAAAGATACAGTCGTGGGTGCAGCCGGGGTGGGTGTTGGCCAGATAGGCATTCGCGCTTTCCACCCTCATGGCCAGATTGTTGCTCACGAACAGGTCGAGGATCCGGTACACGCTGTTGGGGGCCACGCGCTTACCGCGGGTCTTCGACAGGTTTTCGGCGATGTCATAGGCCGAGGCGGGGCGTTCATGCCGCGCCAGTTCCTCGAACACGTCTGAGCGCATTCCGGTCCATTGTTCGCCCGCGCCGGTCAGCGCGGCCCGTGCGGCCTCCACCAGGGTTTCGCCGGCATGTTCGCTATGGTGGTGATGCTGCTGGGCCATCGCCGGCATATAGCGGCGGCGCGGCCAAATTGCCAATTGTTCGGCAGCAGTGGCTCAATTGCGCTGGAAGGTGGCGCTGTATTGGCCGGGATACATCGCCTTAAGCGCGCGCACCTTGGGCATGTCCCAGCGGACGATGTAGGGGTGGCGCGGATTGTCGGCGAGGAAATCCTGGTGTTCGCTTTCGGCCTTGTAGAATTTCCGGTAACTTTCGAGGCCGGTCACGATCGGCTTGCCCCATTTGCCCGATTTCTTCATCTGCGCCAGATAGGCGGAGGCGACAGCACGCTGTTCCTTGCTCATCGGGATCAGCGCGGCGCGGTATTGCGGGCCGACATCGGGGCCCTGGCGATTGCGCAAGGTCGGATCAGCCCCGACCGAGAAGAATATCCGCAGCAATTCATCATACCGGACAACCGCAGGATCATAGACCACGCGCACTGCTTCGGCATGCTCGGTAAAGCCGGTGCCGATCTGCTTGTAAGTCGCGGTGGCCTGATTGCCGCCGTGATAGCCGGAAACGGCGCTCTTCACGCCCTTCACGTGGCTGAACACGCCCTCGATTCCCCAGAAACAGCCGCCCGCGAAAATCGCCGTCTTCAAGCCGGT